>CAYTLS010000392.1:0-3521 GCA_964438745.1 uncultured bacterium | reverse complement strand
ATTGTCATATTGCGCGCTGCGGCGTTCACCGGTCACCAGTGGTAATTTATCATAATCTATATCTTCGTAAATATCTTTGGCATAGTCTTCCAGATTACTGTGGACCACTTCGCCTTCTTCGATGAACCCGTTGATATCATCAATGATCTTTGTGGTAATGGTATTCGGGCCGCTGGTATCATGGCCTTCCGCCCAGAAAATATGTTTGGTCGTAAAATCCTTTACCTGGTCTTTGATGATCTTTTCTACTGCCGGTTTAAGATTTTCATCATGATATTCCTTAACAGGATTTAATAATGAATAGTCTTCTTCCAACAATTCTTTATCAGCAAAATGAAAAGCAGTACCGCCACGGTTGTAATCATATTCGATATCGGTTGGAAATTCATTGTGCACCACGGGCCGGTAAATATAAAAATAAAAATTATAGCGGGGCATTGTGGAAAACCTGGAGGTCAGGGCGCGTGTTCCGTCAGCGCCTTCCCAGATAAATTCCGCCTGTTTGCTGTCCAGGCTATTTACACCGCGGTAGAACATGATCAGCGGAATGTTAAAGCCCTGGTAAATCTGTGGTAGTTGCGAGATCTGACCCCAACTAAAGGGGGAGTATCCAACTTTCATGACATGGCCGAACTCTTTTGCCATTTTATGACCAATCAGCAGATTACGAATCAGGTTTTCGCCACCCACCTGGAATTCTTCGGGTAAAATGTACCAGGGACCAACAAACAGCCGTTTTTCTCTGATATACTTTTTTAATTTGGCTTCATTATGCGGTTTAATTTCCAGGTAGTCTTGCAGAACGATGGTCTGACTGTCCAGGTGAAAGGCTTTATAGTCGGGATTGCTATCCAAAATTTTAAGAACGGAATCGATCATCATGACGAGCCGCTGGCGGTTTTTTTGAAATGAGTAGCGCCACTCCCGGTCCCAGTGTGTATTTGAAATGACATGAAATTTTTTGTTTGTATCCATAAGTATCCTTTTTATATTTTAGCGTTTGTAAAGATGTCTAACTAACGTTTCTGTAAAACTAATTCATTTTTTATAGATAAACAATAGTTTTTGAAAGTTCAAAATTTTCTGATATTTATCAGGATAGAAGAGGAAATTGAGAGTATTAAGTTAAAAATAGTGTCCATTTTTTCATGGATTCTTTGCTGAAAATGTGTTAGTTTGTAAGGTGTCTTTAAAAACAATGTTTTGAATAAGAATATGAAAACAAAAATAAAAAAAATACAATTTGGTACAGATGGATGGAGGGCTGTCATAGGCAAAGACTTCACCTTCGACAATGTGGGAGCCATTGCTCAGGCTATCGCTGATTATCTGCATACTGAGAAGGCGCAGAACCCCTCGATTGCTATTGGCTATGATACCCGGTTTATGTCTGACCTGTTTGCTGATGAAATAGCTAATATTCTGGCTGCAAACAATATTAAGGTTTGCCTAAGCAAAACATTTATTCCAACACCGGTCTTATCCTATACTGTGAAAAAGCGAAATTTGTCTGCGGGTGTGATGATCACCGCCAGTCATAATCCATATATTTACAATGGTGTAAAGTTTAAAGGAAATTATGGTGGTTCTGCTATGGTAAGCCTGACAAAAAGCATTGAATCCCAGCTGTTTAAAAACCCGGTGCAGGAAAAACCGAATGTAGCAGTAAAAAGAATTGATATGTTTGCTGATTACAGGGAGCATGTTGAACAATTGGTGGATTTGAAATTGATAGCACAATTGGATAAGCCGATTGTATATTCGGCGATGTATGGATCAGGTTGTGGGTTTTTGCAGCAATTTTTTGAAAAAAGCGATTTAGACATCCACGCACTTCAAAACGAACCGCGGCCGGATTTTAATAATCAGTTACCGGAACCCATTGCCGCCAATCTGCAGGAATTGATCAGTAAAATTAAAACGAGTGATGCAATTGCTGGCTTTGCTACTGATGGCGATGCCGACCGGTTTGGTGTAATCGACGAAAATGGCATTTTTGTTCAGTTGCATGATCTGATGCCGATTTTATTTGAGTACTTGCTAAAAACCAAAAATATGAGTGGAAATGTAGTAAGAACCACCTCTATGTCAGACACCATTGATAGAATCGCTGCCAAATATGATCGAAAGGTTATAGAGGTTCCGGTTGGCTTTAAAAATGTATGTGAAAAGATGCTGGAGGAAGACATTCTCATCGGCGGTGAAGAAAGCGGTGGATTTGGATATAAAGGACATATTCCGGAAAGGGACGGAATTCTCTCCATCCTGTTAGTATTGGAAATGCTCGCCCGGGAAAAGAGCACTTTATCAGAAAAAGTGAAGGATCTGCGAAAAACCTACGGGCCTTTCCATTATAAAAGAATTGATCACCATTGTGACATCGCCAGGGTTAAAAAGAATTTGGAAGCACTCATCAGCAATACTCCCGAAATGATAGCCAATTACAAAATAGATAAAACAAATACGATTGACGGTTTAAAAATCTACTTTACCAATCAAACCTGGATGTTGATCAGGCTTTCACAGACAGAGCCTCTTTTTCGAATTTATTGTGGTGGACCTGATGAAAAGTCTGTCACTGAGATTATTACTGAAACAGAAATGATATTAACAAATTAAGATGGAGCTATAAAAAGAATGCAAGATTACAAGAAATACGGTTATTTTTCTGACGAAACCAAAGAGTTTGTCATTACACGACCGGATACACCGAAACCCTGGGTTAATTATATTTCCAATGGCAGATATTCCGGTCTGATATCCCATGCCGGTGGTGGATACAGTTTTATCGGTAATCCAAAAGACAATCGAATCACGCGCTGGCGTTACAATTCTCTGCCAATGGACCGGCCCGGACGATATATCATGATCCGTGATGATAAAAGCGGCGAATTCTGGTCGCCTACCTGGCAACCGACGCCTCAAAAAAAATATGATTCTTATGAATGTCGTCATGGCTTGTATTACTCGAAAATCACAACAAATTACAATAAAATATCCAGTTCTGTGCTCTATTTTGTACCGCAGAATGATAACCTGGAGATCTGGAAACTCAGTTTGAAAAACAATAGCGATGAAGCCAGAACTTTAAAATTATTTGCCTACCAGGAATTGGCTTTGGGACACGCCCTGGTGGATTTGATTAACCAACCCAATGATCAGCATTTCAATGATGTTCATTACAATGAAAAGGATGACTACATCTGGGCTTCCAAACGCTATTGGGTCAAGTATAATTCTGCTACTGTCGAACAGGCTAATGAGTCCTGGGACAAAACAGTTTTCTTCACCAGTTCGGAAAAAATTCAATCCTTTGACGGGTCCAAAGATGTTTTTATTGGAAAATGGCGTTCTGAAGCCGATCCCATTGCCGTGGAAACCGGTAAGTGCCAAAATACCGAAATTACAGCCGGTGATGCAGTCGCAGCCATTCAAAATGAAGTAACATTGCAACCTGGCGAAGAAAAAGAAATCGTCTTTATTATGGGCGTTGTGCCAAAAGATAATGCGGATGCAGCAAT
>CAYTLS010000391.1:0-3522 GCA_964438745.1 uncultured bacterium | reverse complement strand
TGAACGATTTGCTGGCTACTGATATCTCGCTTCACACCAATAAATGAGGAATTAAGATTCCGGAAGATCTCTCGGTCGTGGGGTATGATGACCTGCAGTTTACCGACCAGATCAGTACTCCTTTGACAACAATTCATCAGCCGCTGTATGAAATGGGCCGGGAGAGCCTGAAATTATTACTGGAAAGACTGGAAAAATCCGATAACCGCTTTAGAAAAGCAATTTTACAAAACAGACTTGTTGTACGTAAATCTGTGAAAAAATTGACCTGATAAATAACCTGTGATATCACGCTTAGCATCGGTATCTACAAATATTTGTTAATAAAAGACCAGTAATAAGAAACTTCCGCCTGTTATATCAGGGGTTGTAGAAACCTTAACCGTTACAGGATTGTTTTTTTCAATATTTGTCAGGCCATAAAATTCAATACACAATACTTGAAGTATACAGAGACTGAAAACAATGATGAATCTACCAATTCAAACAAGGTGTTGTGACCAGCTCAGACAAAAAGACAATAAATAACTAAACAGTAATTTGGAGTATATCGATTATGATAACAACATCTGAAAATAAAGGAAGACAATGCCATGTTATCTCCAATACTCATTGGGATAGAGAGTGGCGGTATTCGGCACAACGAACACGGCATATGCTTGTTTATTTAATGGATATGCTCTTTGATATTTTTGAAAAAGAACCAAAATTTCATTCCTTTCATCTTGATTCTCAGACCTTGCCGATACAGGATTATCTTGTTGCTCGTCCTGAAATGGAAAAGACTGTCCGTAAATATGTAGAAAATGGTAAATTGGTTATCGGTCCGTGGTTCTGTCTGCCTGATGAGTTTTGTGTCAGTGGAGAATCATTAATTAGAAATTTGTTGTTGGGCCATAAAATCGCAAGGCGTTATGATAAACCGGCCAAAACCGGATACTCCCCTTTTTCATGGGGACAGATTTCTCAGATGCCGCAAATTTACAAAGGGTTTGGGATTGATGTCATGATGTTTTATCGGGGAATCAATACAATCGAAGCCCCGAAGTCAGAATTTATCTGGCAGGGTCCCGATAATACAGAGATTATTGCCTCACGAATTGGAACACGTCCCCGTTATAATATTTGGTATTTGCTGCAACGACCGGTCTATTGGAATGAAACCGATATTGATGGTCGCGATGTTTCCTGGAAAAGGGGTCACGGCCCTTTTCGTTTTGTCGATGCTGAAAAAAATGAAATGGATTATCAATACATGCATCCGTCATTTGATTATCATGAGGAACATATTGATAAATTCTGTCAACAGGCCATTGAGGAACAGGATGATGATTGGTCAACGCCGCATCGGTTTTGGTCTATCGGTCATGATTCCTCTTGCCCGGATATTCGTGAAGCACAATTAATCGAAGACTGCAACCAGGCTCTGGGGGACAAAGCCGATGTTTTTCACAGCACTATTGAGCAGCTCCAAAAGGGATTAAAAGAAAATAAAAATGAAGCGTGGCCAAAATTAACCGGCGAAATGAGACATCCTTTTACAAAGGTGAATACCAGTCCACTTTATGGCTGGATTCTGTCAGCGCGCAGTTATTTAAAACAAGATAATTTTAGAACAGAACGGTTGTTGACAAATTATTGTGAACCAATGGCTGTCTTTGCCGGTTTACAGGGCGCGGCGTATCCGCAAAACTTCATTGATCTGGCCTATAATTATTTACTGCAAAATCATGGTCATGATTCCATCGCCGGTTGTGGACGGGATATTGTTCACGATGATGTTATGTATCGAATGCGTCAGACGCGGGAAATCAGTAATTGTGTACTGGAACGCGCCATGATGGATATTGCCGGCGCTATCGACCTTCGGGATATGAATAAAAATGAAATGGCAATCGTTGTTTACAATCCGGCCCCTTTCATCAGAACTGAAGTGAATAATGCGATTATTGAAATACCCAGAGAATGGGATTGTGACCAGTTCATGATTGTCGATGAAGCGGACAAGGAATTAGCCATGCAAACGCTTGAAATTAAAACAAGCAGCAATGAAGTTGTCCAAAGTCCCAATAATGTCGCCAATACTTTCCCTGCAAAACAGTTTCGCGTCTGTGTGGAATATCCGGACATTCCGGGGTTTGGATACCGAACCTTTCAGGTAAAACCAGTCAGGGATGCAAAATATATGCAGCCAAAGACACAGGTACCGAAACCGCAAAGTATGGAAAATAAACTTTTAAAGGTTGATATAAATTCAAATGGTACCGTAAATATTCTGCATAAACCCACAGGCAAAAAATATAATAATCTGGGCTATTTCAGAGATTCCAGTGAGATTGGTGATCCCTGGCAGCATAAAACACCGCCCAATGAATCGGTTTTCACAACCTTGAATGAACATCCGCAGATAACATTGATTCGTGATGGCGAACTGGAAAGTTCCTATACTGTAAAATTTAACTGGATGCTGCCGGAAGGACGAACACAAGATGAACGTGCTCGCAGCAGTCATTTTAAACCGGTTGAGATTCTTGTGACTTATACTCTGCGCAAAGGACAAGGCTGGCTGGAAGTTAATACTGAGATCAATAACACCGTGGAAGACCATTATTTACAAGTATCTTTTCCGACTAATATAAATACCGATCACAGCTCGGCGCAAGGACAATTCGATGTGCTTCAGCGGCCTGTAGTGACACCCCATAATGAAAAATTTTTAGAAGTTCCCCAAACAGAACATCCCATGAATTCTTTCGTGGGTATGAGTGATAACAAGGTTGGTCTTGCTCTCTTAAATGAAGGATTGAAAGCCTATGAAACCCACTGCGATACGGAAAATACAATCAGCCTGACATTGATTCGCGCTTTTCCGTTGCGGATTTGTGTCACGACAGATATGCTCGATTACAGCCAGCAGGATAAAGGCTCACAATGCCTGGGGAAAAACAGTTTTAAATATGCGATTATGCCCCACAGGGGAAACTGGGCTGCCGGACATGTTTGGCAGGCGTCAGAGCAATTTAATCTGATGCTTCATGCGGCTCAGATTGGTCCGACAGATCATGGGTTTTTGCCTAAAAGGGGTGCTTTTTTGGAATTAGAGCCTGAAAATCTCCATGTCAGCGCTGTAAAAAGAAGTGAAACTAATAAGAGTTGGATGGTCAGGCTTTTTAATCCTTTCAATGAAAAGATTGAGGGAAGACTTAGATTGAACAGTGGTTTTGGCGGACCACAAGGGAAACAGTCGCCGGTTGAGCGTCTCAAAAATGAATTTGCACTTCCTCATGAAAAAGGAAATCCCTGGTCAGCAGTCAGGAGCGTTTCCCTTGAAGAAAAACCCGAAGATGACCTCGCAATAGATAAAGAGGGTTGGGTTGACTTTTTAATTTTACCAAAGAAAATTGTTACGATTGAATTTATTAAATAGGTTTAATGGATGTTAGAATATATCCGAATATTATTTCGATGATCTCTGAGTTTTTTAATTAGGTGGGGCGATGAATATGAATGAGATGTTTACAA
>CAYTLS010000390.1:0-3526 GCA_964438745.1 uncultured bacterium | reverse complement strand
TAGGGAATAACAAAACCTGGCAGCTAGCAGTTATCATTTTGGTGGCCCTGCTATCAGGTGTTCTTCATATGCATCAAGGAATTACCAGTATTATTACCCTTACAATTCAGGGCCTTTTAATGGGCTTTTACTTCTATAAATTCCGGCGAATACTGCCCCTGATCATATCTCATGGACTTTATATCGGATTACAAATCCTTGCCATGGTAATGCGGTATAGATAAGAAACTATTATGATTAAAAAATTTACTGAAAGCGAACGAAAATTTGCCACGTTGATCAGCAATCTTCCCGGCATTGCCTACCGGTGCCGGAATGATGCTTACTGGACCATGGAATTTGTCAGCAAGGGATGTCGGGCACTAACCGGCTATGATGCCGGGGATCTGGTTGAAAACCGGGTGATGGCTTTTAACAGCCTGATCCTTCCGGCTGACCGTCTCAAAATCAGAGAAAAAATTGAAATCCAGATGGCCCGTGACGCCCATTTTGAAGTTGTCTACAGAATTAAAAAGTCCGATGGCCAAATCGTCTGGTTATGGGAACGCGGTAAAGGAATCCCCAATGCAGCTGGTGAGGTAACCGCTATTGAAGGATTCATCACCGATATCACTGAAATGAAAGAGGCAGAACGAAAATTAATCGAAAAAGATAAGGCCCTGGAAAAGCTCAAGAACCAACTGGAAGAGGAAACTATTTATCTTCGTCAGGAAATTAAAGTTCACAGTAATTTCGAGGAAATTATCTGTCACAGCGATCTGTTTAAGAATGTATTGATGCAGATTGAGCAAGTGGCATCTACCGACTCCACCGTACTGATCCAGGGAGAAACAGGAACCGGTAAGGAATTGATAGCCAGGGCGATCCATAATAACAGCAATCGCAGTCACCGCTCGCTGGTTACGATCAATTGCGCCGCCTTGCCACCGGAACTCATCGAAAGTGAACTCTTCGGTCATACCCGGGGCGCCTTTACCGGTGCCTACAACGATAAAACCGGCAAATTCCAATTGGCTGATAAAGGCACGATCTTCCTCGATGAAATTGGCGAGTTGCCCATTAATCTCCAGGCAAAAATATTACGGGTTTTGCAGGAGAGCGAATTTGAAAAACTAGGATCCTCGAAAACCATAAAAACTAATGTCCGGGTCATTGCCGCCACAAACAGAAACCTGGAAAAAGCGATTCAGCAGCACGATTTTCGCAGCGACCTCTATTACCGGCTGAATGTCTTTCCCATTTATGTTCCCCCCTTGCGGGACAGAAAAGAGGATATCCCACTGCTGGTTCACTATTTCGTGAAAAAATACTCCGCTAAAACCGGCCGAAAAATCAGGCAGGCCTCCAAAAAAGTTCTGCAGGAATTACAAGCCTATGATTGGCCAGGTAATGTGCGGGAATTGGAAAATATCATAGAACGGGCTATTGTGTTATGCAGAGGGGATAGGCTAACAGCCGGCCCCTGGATTCCTCATCATTCTGGCCCTGTTAACAAAACGATCTGTACACTGGCAGAAAATGAGAAACAACATATTCTGAAAGCCCTGCAAGCCACTGGCTGGCAGGTCGGCGGCAAGAGAGGCGCGGCTCAATTACTTGGGATCAAGCGAACGACCTTGCAGCATCGCATGAAAAAGCTGGGTATTCGCAAGCCTGAATAGCGCCCATATTTCGGCACTGCGCCCATATATTGGCACAAAACAGATCACTTATCTATTTTTCTTCCAACCCCCTAAAACCAATAACATCCTACATACCAACTGATTACTTAATACAATTCAATTGATCACAACTTTGGCACAGCCATTGTCATTAGTTTTACAAAAAACAATGGGAGAAAAATGAAAAAAATTAAATGCAATGAGTTTAAACAAACAGTGTTAAATAGCAATGTTCCGACAGTTGTCTTGTTTTCAACTGAGTGGTCCGGGTCATCCATTATCGTCAGCGGTGCATTGAACGAAATAAAAAATGAATCCAATATAAAAGCAAGGTTTATTGAATTAGGTCATGAAGAATGTCGCAATATATCCGGTCAATATGGTATAACACGTGTTCCTTCAATACTAATATTCAAGCATGGTGAAGTGGTGGAACACTTAACCGGAGTTCCTTCGAAAACAACTATTTTAAAAGCTTTAAAAACAATATGATCAAAAGGATTTTATAAATGATGAAAGAAAAAAATAAACAAATGAGACAACTGTTATTAGATGGAACTCTGGTATTATCGCTAAGGTCATGCAAAAAAAACAGATGGTAAAATGCACACGGTGCATACAGTTTTCTATTAAATGCAATTTCAATTTGGGATAAAAAGTAATACAGAGACGGAGGATAATAATGATAAGATCACCTTAAAAAACTTAATTCAAATAACAGATATTAGAATGAAATATCTGAAAAATGACACACAAAATCTTTTGTATTATATTTATTAACACCACAAAAAAATTAAGGATAAGAAAATGAAAACGAAAATTACATTAATTGCAACAATTTTAATCTTAGCATTTGCCACTTCGGCGCTAGCACAATCCTGGACGATAGAATTGCGTCCTGCTTATCAAATAACAACAGCAGATTTTAACGATTCAGAATTAGACAACGGTATTGGTTTTGATGGCAGAGTAGCCTATCGTGTAATGCCTCACCTTGATATTTTCACCGGTTGGAGTTGGTCAAACTTCGCTTCTGACGATTACGATTTTGAGGAAACCGGTTATGATTTCGGAACTAGATTTATCCACCCAATTCCCGGTATGAAATTCTCATATTTGCTCGAAGCAGCAGCGACATTTAAGCATGTAGAGGTCGAATCTGGTGATGAAATAGTGGCAGACAGTGATCATTCATTAGGTTATCAATTTGGGGCAGGATTAGTTTTTCCGCTTACCTCAAATCTGGCAATCATTCCCTCATTGCGGTACAATGCTTTGAACAGTGAAGTGAAATTTGATATGTCAGACGTTAAAATCGAAGGTGACCTAAACTATCTTTCGATCGGAGCAAATCTTGCTTGGAAATTCTAAAGGATATTCCAAAAAAGGAAAACGATCAAATCGGTTGGTGTTCAGTCACCAACCGATGATTTGCTCGGTTTATTCAAGTAAGCATGAAATAGCATTTGATACAATGGCGATATTATATCTAACTAGTCAGCGATTTTTTTAAAAAAAAGAGACGAAAATTAAACCGAGGCAATAGAAATTGCCGGGTGATAATTGTTTTTGGCAGAAATCATCATTTTTAGCAGTTCTTTAAAATTGTAAACTTTATTTTCATTCCCTCCTACTCCTCAAGGCTGCCCATGAGGGCAGCCTCTTTTTTCTGGTCTGTGGTAATGTTTAACTTGATTAACCGGGATAGTTATTTTTCCAATAGGGTCAGCTAGTTTTACACCAGACTCACCATGGTCTTTTGAATAGACTCAGTTGAATTGTTCCTTCAAAAACAATGATATCAAAACCCTGTTTACATGCTAAGCAGGAAAAACGAATTGAGGTAAATAAAATGGGTAAGGAAA
>CAYTLS010000389.1:0-3534 GCA_964438745.1 uncultured bacterium | reverse complement strand
CAAAGGTTTAATATTTCTTTTGATTTTTTCCGACGACAGATAACTTTAAATTTTTACTTGTAAAAATTATTTTCTGGCACATAGTGTGCTGTACTGGTATGTTCTATTACATTTGAGGGGACCATGAAAAGATTTGTGGTTTTAAGTTTAACTTAAACTTCCGAAATTTTCAAAACTTCGGAGTTTACTTTACAAAAAAAAGGAGATTTTTTATATGAAAAGCAAAGTAATCTCACTCTTAACCATAATTTTGGTTTTGCTATTTTCCTGTGGCAATAGGAGGTCTGCTAAAATTGATAGTCAGCAAAAAAATGATATCGAATCAAAAATTGATGCCATGACCCTTGCAGAAAAAATCGAGTTCATTGGTGGCTACCAACAATTTAACATCATGCCGGTGGAGCGACTGGGGATTCCGGAAATCCATTTCGCTGACGGCCCGGTAGGTATCAGAAATTTTGGAAAATCCACGGCTTATCCGGCAACCATTGCCCTGGCTGCATCCTTTGATAAGGAAATGGCTTACAATGTGGGGAAAGCCATCGGCAGCGAGTCCCGCGCTAAAAATTGTCATGTTATGCTGGGGCCGGCCATGAATATTTACAGAATGCCGCTTTGTGGTCGAAATTTCGAATATATGGGGGAAGATCCTTATCTGGCCGGGCAACTATCCAGGGAGTATACCATCGGTATGCAAAATGAAGGCGTTGTGGCTTGCGCGAAACATTATGTCGCCAACAACCAGGAATTCAACCGCCATCATGTTTCCTCGGATATGGATGAGCGAACATTGCATGAAATTTATCTGCCGGCATTCAAAACTACAGTTCAGGAAGGCAATGTCGGCGCCATTATGACAGCTTACAACCTCATCAATGGCATTCACGCTTCTGAACATGATCATCTCAACAACGAAATTCTCAAAGGCAAATGGGGATTTGATGGATTTATAATGTCTGATTGGGTTTCCACCTACGATGGGCTGGCTTGTGCCAAAGGCGGTCTCGATCTGGAAATGCCCTCCGGCGCCATGATGAATAAGGAAACCCTGATCCCGGCCATAGAAAAAGGTGAACTGAAAGAATCGGTGATTGATGATAAAATCCGTCGTATTTTGAAAACCTACGAAGAATTTGGATTTTTTGAGAATCCTGACATTAGTAAGGGCTATGAAGCGGATCCTGTATTTGCCAGAAAAACAGCTCTGGACGCAGCCCGCGGTGGCATGGTATTATTGAAAAATGCGGACAATACCCTGCCATTACAAAAAAACAAAATCAAAAAAATTGCTGTCATCGGACCAAATGGACACCCGGTTGTTTCCGGTGGTGGCGGCAGTTCATACACAGACCCGCTTCATCCGTTATCCCTTTATGAAGCGGTACAAAAAGTGTCCGACGCTGAGGTTGTCTATGAAAAAGGAATCTTTACCGGTGTTCCGCTTCCGGAAGGAATCTTTGAGGACAACAAATTTTATTATTATGATAATGACAAAAAAGTTGCCGGCGTAAAAGCGGACTATTTTAATGAAAAAAAACTTGAGGGTGAGATCATTCACTCGACCAGCTATGAAAAACTGGATCTTGAAGATGGTGATATGTGGGAAGAACCCAATGTATCGCATGAAGATTACTCCGCAAGATTTATGTGCTATTATACACCTGAAAAATCCGGTACCTACTCTATTGCTGCTGTCGGTGATGACGGCTACAAAATTTTTCTTGACGGTGTGGAAATTGTCTCCATGTGGCGTGACCAGGGACCTGCAACAGGGAAAAAAGAGCAATTTCTCAATGCCGGCCAGGAATACAAATTGGAAGTAGAATATTATCAAAATGGCGGCGGCGCAGTAATAAAATTGGGCGTGGCCGAAGCAATTGTAGAAATGAAACCCGAAGAATATACAGAAAATGCCATGGTCGCCGCAGCTGCAGCCGATGTGGTTATCATGTCGGTGGGATTCAATGCTTCCACAGAAAGTGAAGGCTTTGACCGTAGCTTTGAAATGCCCAATAATCAGGGGGATTTCATCAATAAAGTCGCAACGGTTAATGACAATATCATCGTGGTGCTCAACGCCGGCGGTAATGTGGAAATGGATAGTTGGATTGACAATGCTGACGCATTGCTCATGGCCTGGTATCCGGGACAGGAAGGCAACCTGGCAGCCGCGGAAATCCTTTTTGGTGAGTTAAACCCCAGCGGGAAACTGCCGGCTTCCTTTGCCAAAACCCTGGAAGAAAATCCCTGCTATGACTATTATTTTGACGACGATGAAGATTTACGGGTCTTTTATGGCGAAGGTATTTTCATGGGCTACCGCTACTGGGATAAGAGTGATAACGAGCCGAGATTTCCTTTTGGCTTCGGACTCTCTTACACAACCTTTGATTATTCCGATATTACGACGGACAAAAAAGAGTATTCAGCGGATGAAACGGTAAAAGTATCGGTCACCCTGAAAAACAGCGGCAAAATGGATGGTGCGGAAGCGGTTCAACTTTATGTCGCTGATAAAGCCTCTTCACTCCCACGCCCGGTGAAAGAACTAAAAGATTTTGCCAAGGTACAATTGAAACAAGGTGAAGAAAAAAGAATAGCATTTGAACTCAGTAAAGATGCTTTTGCTTTTTACAATCCTGAAACCCATAGTTGGGAAGTCGAACCCGGAGAATTCGAAATCCTGATCGGCTCATCGTCGGCAGATATTCAGGAAAGAGCAACCATTCAGATCAAATAAAGCGTCGACTTCTCTAAGAGGTCCAGGGTTTTTGATGTGTTTGAACCAGACCTTGGAGATTTTTCAAATCTCCAAGGTCATCACCTTTTAAAAACGAGGACAATTTTGAAAAAACTATTTATTATACTCTTGATCTATATATTCGGAACAAATATCTATGCCGAAGAATCTTCAGATTGGAAATTGGTCTGGTCCGATGAATTTCATAAAGATGTTATTGATACAAATAACTGGAGTCTTCAAGTGTTGGAAGCCGGACGATTCAATGATGAATGGCAGCGGTATACCAATAGTAATAAGAATGCCTTTATTGATTCAGATTGCCTGGTTATAAAAGCTATTCACGAGAGTGATGTTCATGGAATGAATCAGTACACATCAGCCCGACTACATACGGGTAATAAACATGCCTGGAAGTATGGAAAGATTGCAGCACGGATCAAACTGCCAAAGGGCAAGGGTATATGGCCGGCTTTTTGGATGTTAGGCGCGAATATCAACGAAATTGGCGGTGACACGCCCTGGCCACAATCAGGAGAAATCGATATTATTGAATTTTATGGCTCGAAAGACAATGCTGTTGTGGAAGCAAATTTACACTATGCAGATAGTTCAGAATCCCATGCAATGACGGGAGCTGTTCCTTACAAATTAGAGCAGGGTATATTTGCAGATTCATTCCATATTTTTGAATTAGAGTGGAATGACCGGATGATCTCATGGTATGTTGATGGACAACAATTCTCCTCAGCGTCAATTACATCAGAGGAACTCACAGAATTTCATAAGGAATT
>CAYTLS010000388.1:0-3535 GCA_964438745.1 uncultured bacterium | reverse complement strand
CCTTCTGACGGTTAAACAAAAATGACTCAATTCTAAAGGATAATTCCCAATATCCGATGAATGAATACCAGGAATATGACAATAGGAATTGTCATTTACAAGACGGTGAATCATATCATATACACCATTGTTAACACTTTTTCCATCCACATTAGGTAAATATTAAGAAAAATGCAAGTGGTGAATTCAGAACAAATTCTAGCTTTTTCCTTTTGATATTTTGGATAACTTACTAAATTTATAGGAATTGATAGTCAGTCAAGTTTAAAGGATAGATGAACAAATTACAAGTCATAAAAAAAAGGTGCTCAGGTCGAAAATCACGGATTCTTCGACTGTTTATCTGCGCTTGCTGATTTTCTTATTTGTAATTCCCAATTGACATCGTTAATGAATAGCCACTGAACTTTTTCTGTGGACTTAAATTTATATTTACAGGAGTTAATAAATGATCCATCAAAATATTTTACATACAATCGGACGTACACCACTGGTGAAAATCAATAATATGATAGAAAAGCCTGGAGTCAATATTTATGCTAAGTTGGAAGGATTCAATCCCACCGGCAGCATCAAGGACCGCATCGCCCACCGCATGATCCAGCAGGCGGAAAATGAAGGAGAATTGACCAAAGATAAAATGATCATCGAACCAACATCGGGAAATACCGGTATCGGTTTGGCCATGATCGGTGCGGCTAAAGGCTACAAAGTGGTCATCGTCATGAGTGAAGGGGTCAGTGAAGAGCGGAGAAAAATCCTGCGCGCTTTTGGCGCGGAACTGGTGCTGACAGAAAAAGAATACGGCACCGATGGCGCCATTTGCAAAGCCAAAATGATGGTGGAAGAAGAACCGGATAAATATTTTTTCCCCAACCAGTTTTCCAACGAATACAACAAAATGGCCCACTACAAAGCCACGGGCAATGAAATCTGGGAGCAGACCAATGGTGAGATCGATTATTTTGTGTCATCCATCGGGACATCGGGCACGATCATGGGTGTGGGAAAAACTCTGAAAGAGAATAATCCCACCATCAAAATCGTATGCGCTTATCCTGAGAAAAACCACTACATTCAGGGCCTGAAAAATATGGAAGAGGCACTGGTGCCGGAAATCTATGATGCCGATAAAATTGATGAAAAAATCATTGTCAATTCTGAAAAGAGTTTTGATATCGCCCGTCAGATTGTGAAGAAGGAAGGTATCTTTGTGGGGATGAGTAGCGGCGCGGCTATGCTGGCAGCCATGAAACTCTGTGAAAAAATCGATAAAGGAAATATTGTGGTGATCTTTCCAGACCGTGGTGAAAAATATTTGAGTACGGGGTTGTTTGGGTGAAATTTAAACAAGAAAAGTAACGGACTATTGAAGATTCCAGTCTACCTTTTTTAGACGATTTGCGATATACTTTAGCGTTTCAATCAAGTTTTCTTCGGGAGGAAAAGTACCAATCACCAAATCTTTAAAAATATTGTTATATTCGTTGCTTAACTGTCCCCATGTTTTCTCGGTTTGTTTAAAAATCAATGCTGTGGATGGATGGTCATAAAGCCATTCATTATTATTTTTATAGCCGATTAAATCGTCTTTTCCAACTTTTATTAGCATTTTATCAAATTCATTGGAATATAAAAATTTTTGAATTTTCCGGTCCCTGAGCATTTGGTTAAGATCATAAATATGACGAATTTTATTTTTCAGCGTCTCCGTTGGCTCTTCCATTTTAGAAAACCGGACTAAGCTCATTATTTTTTCACAAAAAGTTCTAAATTTACTGAGGACATTAATGGTAAAACGGTCCATACTGTATTGATTAATTAAATTCTGTTGTCCTTTTACTTTCATCATTTCGTAAATGTATGAGTTTATTTTCATTTTAGAGGAAGGTTCAAAATTGCCCAGCCAGGTTGCTTCCAATATTATATGATCTCTGACTTGACCAAAGATTCCATTAAATGTTTTATTGTACTGATGAACTGTTTTTCGAATATTGCCTCGTTTATTGGTTAATCCATCAATTTTAATTTCTGGTAATTGTTGTTCAACAATTTTGCTGATATTCCGGAGTTTTTTCTTTAGTTGGCTATCATTTTCTCCTTCATTTCGAAGAACAACAATGTCAATATCCTCAGAAAATCTCTCGATTAATTTGTAACATTTTGATAATGCTGTTCCGCCTTTGAAAACAACCTGGTCTGCATAGTCAGAATGGAATATTGTATAAAGGGCAAAGGTTACCCAGTAATCCTTTTCAATATAAATCTCTCTCATATTCAGAAAATCTGATGTGGCCAGAACGGCATCGTGAAACAATTGTTTATTGGTGTGCAGGATCATATCATTCAATATTCCAATTTTCTGCTGTTGGTAATATTTCTGTCTTTATCCCTATTTTAAAGGTTGTTAACGGATTTAGATTTTTCTTTAAAGTAAATATATTTTTATCTAAATATTCAAGTAAAGCCCCTAATAATGCAATCGCCCGGGGTGGATATTTTGTTGCATATTTTATTAACTTTTCCAAATCATTGTCCGATATATCCTGTAGTTTTTGGGATAATACGCTTATTGCCGATTTTTTTTCCAGATCTGATATTGTTTTAAAATCCTTGAGCGCATCTAAGTATTCTAGGAATTGATAATTGTTATCTGTTACTTCTACATAACTTTTGGCCGGCTTAACTTGTGTATTCCCGATTCTGGTAGTAATACGTTTCGATCTACTGGCCATTTTAATTGTTTTGGGTATTTGGGTAGTTAGTCCCATTCGATTATAAAGTGATCCCCCGGTAACATAGGCGATCCGTCTCCCATTCTGAAAAAGATAGGGCTTGAGTAATTCTTCCTCCCGGGGTCTCAAGACACCAAAGGCCGATTGCTTTGGTTTGTAGAATATACCAGTGGACACTCTTTTTATGACACCTTGTTTGATCTGTCTTTCAAGCGCTTTGGCTGCTGCTGTGTATTCTGACGTAGAAATGCCCAACTTTTGGTAATTGAAAGTCACACCGGAGGGAATTGAATTGATTTTTGTTTTAATTTTTTCTGCTACTTTCATTTTTGTCCTGTCCTGCTGTTTTGTAAAGTTAATAAATTTAATATAAATGTCAAGTATTTTGTATTAAATACTTGACATATTGGGGGTTTAAAAATTTTTTGTTTAGATGTTGTTCTATTTGATCTGCATACTTTTTTTCAATGATTGTGATTTCTCCTCTACCAGTTTGATCATACAACTCCGCGAAAAAATCGACAAGGGTGATATTGTGGTAATCTTTCCGGATCGCGGGGACAAGTATTTGAGTACCGGGTTGTTTGGGTAATGATTGGCGGAATGCCCAAGGAATGGCACACAACTCTTTTCATACGCAATATTGCGTATGAAAAATTATAAATCTAAATTTGCTGCTTAATAAAGAGTGTAAAATATGAAATTAATTAAACCGGATACCGGATCAAATCCAAAAAGAATTGACCCTTAGGAATTATAGATCGAATACCATTGCCAATTATCTATACCCTCTATTCACG
>CAYTLS010000387.1:0-3538 GCA_964438745.1 uncultured bacterium | reverse complement strand
CTAATCGCCCGGCTTCCGGCAGGGGTTCCATAATTCTGTAGAGTTTGTCAAAGGATATTTGTTTGGCGATGTTTTTCATAGCATGGCGGTTTTGGCTGTAACCCATTACATCCAGCAGTCCAATGAAGAAATAGTGTTCCGGTTGATGCTGCAATAGTAATTTTCGCGCCTGTAATGTTTTCCGCTGGTAGCGCTTGCTGCCGTATTCTTCAATGATCTCACGAAAGATATCAAAATCTAAATTTTTCCATTCAGTACAAGGTGGAGTGATCGGATCGGCCTGTTTCTTATTAAAGTTCAGCACCAGAATTTCTGTTTCTTTCCCGTTTTCAAGGCGAATGGTTTGCTCTTCGGTATTGGATTCTATGACATGGAGGACAACATCGTTGTAATTCTCATCCTGGTCATGGCCATGGGAATACCAATCCTTGTTTTCGATATGAATTTCAATATCGCCGGTGAGAAGAGTATCATCCAGCAGAACCATGGCATTTAAAAAATCAGGTCCTTCGGATTCGTTACGGTGGCCGGTATTGATAATGCTCAGGGATTTTCCGGAATTGGTTTGTAAGTGTTCCAATTGAAAGTTTTTGTCCAGCCATATTTTGTAGAGATGCTTTTCCGGCCGGGAAAGTTTTTTGCGAGGCTCGCAAACCAGGCCCTGGGAACAATTAAGCACGGGAAGCCTCCATCGCCTGTTCATGTTCTTCCTTAGCCGCGATCATGGCGGCCCGTACATTTTGAATACAATCGATAAGAGTATCAAACTGAGAAACGTTGACCGCCGGACTGATGACCACCCGGACATTCCCCGGATAAATTTTCATGGAGCTCTTAGGATTACAAAACCGGTTGCCGATCATCGTCACGGGAATGATGGGAATGTCATATTTTTCCGCAATCCTGAAGCCACCTTTTTTAAAAGTGCCAATTTTACCGTCGGGGCTTCGAGTGCCTTCCGGCGCGATAATGATATTCTGGTTGCGCCTGATAATATCACCGGATTTTTTGTTAATGGTGCGAATCGCCTGTTTGGGCTTACTGCGGTTGATGGCAATATGCTTCCCCTGCCACATGGCCCAGCCAAAAACAGGAATATACAACAGTTCCATCTTGAAAATGAAGCGTAAATTTATGGGTAGTGCGGCAATAGCCACCGGAATATCCAGGGCGCTTTCATGGTTCATAATGATCAGTGCCGGATTGGCTTTATCAAGATTCTCGATTCCCTCAATTTCGTATTTTACCTTTGAAAAGACTAGCAGGGTTCTGGCCCAATGACGCATCATTTTGCCATGTATAATACCTTTACGGTCAAATAACCCAATGATCATTATTGTCGCTGACAATAAAATTGTGTAAAGGATCAGGATGAAGGTTTTCAGATAAATCATTGGGCACTCAATTATAAATTTTATTTAGTAATCTTATCATAACCGGTATAAGGGCGTAGTATTTCCGGAATTTCCACCGTACCATCGGCTTGCTGATAGGTCTCCAATAAAGCGATCACCAATCTTGGTGTAGCGACACCGGAACCATTGAGTGTATGTACGAAATCCACTTTTTTATCCTCTTCGCGACGATAGCGAATATTTGCTCTGCGCGCTTGAAAATCTTCAAAATTGCTGACACTGGAGACTTCGAAATATTTATCACTGCCCGGTGCCCAGACTTCAATATCATAACATTTGGCGGCGGCAAAACTCAGGTCGCCGGAACAAAGATTCAGAATTCTGTAATGAAGTCCCAGAGCCTGCAGAATATCCTCGGCGTTTTTTAATAATTTTTCATGAACCGCATAGGATTCTTCCGGACAGGTGAACTGTACCATCTCGACTTTGTTGAATTGATGCAGGCGGGAGAGTCCACGGGTTTCTTTACCATAACTACCGGCTTCACGGCGGAAACATCCGGAAAAGGCGGCGAATTTCTTGGGCAGATCTTTTTCCGGCAAAATTTCATCACTATGGATATTGGTTACCGGTACTTCAGCTGTGGGGATCAGAAAAAGATCGTCCTCCGTGCAATGGTACATGTCTTCTTCCATTTTGGGCAATTGTCCTGTGCCAAACATGGTATTCCGACTAACTAAAAAGGGTGGGAATACTTCGGTATAGCCATGTTTTTCCGTGTGGAAATCCAACATGAAATTGATCAACGCGCGTTCCAGCCGGGCGCCTTTGCCAATAAACAGTGGGAAACCGGAGCCGGAAATTTTCGCGCCTCGCTGCATATCAAGAATGCCCAGATTTTCAGCAATGTCTAAATGGTCTTTCAGAGTATAATCATAGGTTGGTTTTTCACCCCAACTAGCGGTTTCAATATTATCGACTTCTGTAAATCCGATGGGAGCGCTTTCGTGAGGCAGATTGGGTAATGTCACCAAAATGTTGTTTAATTGCTCTTCCAACACATTAATCTGGCTATCCATTTCTTTGATGTTTTTGCTGACAGTCTGCATTTCCTGAATTTTATCAGAAGCGTCTTCCTTGTTGCGTTTCAGGTCGCCGATTTCTTTGGAGACTTTATTGCGGAGAGCTTTGAGATCATTGACTTCTGTTATGAGATTGCGCCTTTTCTCATCATTGGCTAAGATCTCATCCAGTTTGGCTTCGGCTTTTTTTGCTTGCAGGCCTTTTCGGAAAATTTCAGGGGTTTCTCTCAGTTTTTTTATATCAAGCATGTGAACTCCAAATTCTATAGTGTTTTGATTATCAATTGTTTCATAGGTTTTTCAACAGAGAAAATATAAGAATAATAGAATAAAAAATCACTGTTTTTGCAAAAGAAATATAAACCTGCCAATTATGCGAATGGGGCGCTGATTTTTTTTCATCACGAAATAAACGAAAAATACAAAAGGTTTTTTGTCCACGAATGATACGAATGAAACGAATAGTAATTTAAATTGAGACAAGTTGTATAATCAAAAATGAATTATTCCAACAGGGCAGTTAACTTGCCAATTGATTCTTTTATATAATTTAAGGGTAGACAACAGATAAAGGTTATATTCCTTGTGCGCCAGTCGAGACTTTTTATCTGGTCAGATAGGATCACACCGGAAACCGGCAATCCCATAGGCAATTCCACTTCAAAGGGATATCCCTTTTTAATTTTTGTAATTGGTTGGAATAGTGCTAATCCGATTTTTGCATTATAATTTTTTGGTGAAATTACAACTGCTGGTCTTTTACCCGCTTGCTCATGGCCTGCCTGGGGATTAAAATTCAGCCATACAATGTCACCTCGATCGGGAATATAATCATGATTTCTCAAAGCAATTCTTTCCCAATCGGTTCACCATAATCAACCTCATCATGAACATTTGATTCATTGACTTCAGCAAGTAAATCATTGAGTTTATATTGTTTCTTTTTAATGGGAGTTATGACTAACTGATTATTGGTAAGTTTTAAATCAACCGCTGAACCATCCACTATTTGAGTTTCCATTGCAAAAGTTTTAGGTATCCGTACTGCCAGACTGTTTCCCCATTTTTTGATATCCAGAATCGTTGCCGTCATTTTGATCT
>CAYTLS010000386.1:0-3553 GCA_964438745.1 uncultured bacterium | reverse complement strand
GTGGTTTTGTAACTACAGTAAATCTACTGAGCCTGATCTGCTATTGACTTAACCTTAACCTAATCCTCTACCTATACCTTTTCCCAGGTCGTACCTTCCGGTCCATCTTTCAATATAATGCCTTTTTCCTTGAAGTAATCACGGATTCTATCTGCTTCGGCCCAGTTCTTATTTTTTTTGGCTTCCAGGCGTTTATTGATTAAATCATAGTCATCTTTAGTCAGGTCGTCTTCTTTTATTTCGCTATATCGCCCGATATTGAGAACCCTGTCAAACGCTTGCATTGAAGATTTGATATTGTCAGCATCTTTTGAAGAGAAAGCCTTGCCGGCTTGTTGGGCATTAATCGTCTTTATCATGTTAAAGACTGCTCCGATTGCACCAGAAATATTTAAATCATCACTGAGACAGGCATCAAATTCCGATTGAGTGTTCTTTAGTAATTGTGCATATTTTGGAGGATTATCTGTGGTAACCGCCAGTGATTTATAAAAATTACGAAGTTTTGTAATATTTTTTTCAGCTGTATCGAGTTTTTCAAAAGTAAAATTAAGCGTCTGGCGATAATGGGTATTCAACAGAATTAAACGAATCGCTTCCGGACTATAGCCTTTTTCCAATATATCCTGTAAACTATAAAAATTACCCAGGGATTTACTCATTTTCTGTCCATTAACGATGAGGTGTTTACAATGCAGCCAATAATTAACAAATTGCTCACCGGTCGCGCACTCGCTTTGTGCGATTTCATTTTCGTGGTGAGGGAATATATTGTCAACACCGCCACAGTGTATATCAAAGTGATTGCCAAGATATTTTGTGCTCATGGCTGAACATTCGATATGCCAGCCCGGACGTCCTTTACCAAGGTCCGTTTCCCAGTAGACGTCCCCATCTTCCTCCTTATATCCTTTCCATAGTGCAAAATCACGGAGTTCTTCCTTTTCATATTCGTCGTTTTCCACCCGTTTTCCGGTTTGCATTTCATCGATATTCAGATTTGCTAATTTGCCATAATCTTTGAAGGTTGATATTTTGAAATATACTGATCCGTCTTCAGTCTTGTAAGCATAGTCTTTATTCAGCAGGGTTTTTACTAATTCGACCATTTCAGGAATTGTGTCTGTCGCTGCCGGTGTGAATTCGGCTTTTGAAATACCCAATGTTTGGAGATCCTTAAAAAAAGCATCTTTATAGGTTTTGGTATAATCATCTATGGAAACATGTTGTTGATAAACTGCTTTGATAATCTTATCATCGACATCTGTCAGGTTCATGACATGTTTTACTTTATAACCTTTATACAACAGAAAGCGCTTTAATAAGTCCTCGAACATATATGCGCGAAAATTGCCAATGTGAGCGTAATTATAAACTGTCGGGCCACAGGTGTATAGTTTTATTTCTTTTGAATTTATTGGTTTAAAGTCTGTAAGTTTTCGGGTTAAGGTATTATAAAATTGGATACTCATAGATCTACTCCTTTGGAATTCTTGGCTACTTTTTTAACATTCTCCGGTGAAATTGGGGTTGAGAATGCATAGTTTATTGTATCTATATTCAATAATAGTTTAGTTTTTACCTGAATATTAATTATTCTACCCATTTTCCCTTTGAGCGGGCCGGTAAGGACTTGTACCAATTCGCCTTTATGAAAATATTTTTCAGGTGTGAGGCTGACCCGCTCTTCTAATGCTTTTTTTAAGGCCGATATTTGGTATTCCGGAATTTTGGTATATTTACCGCCAATTTTTACAACACTGCAGACACCATAGGTTTGTAGCACGTAGAGAAGATTTTTTGGTTCTATATTTACGAAAAGATAACTTTTAATAAGTGGGGTTATAATTTCTTTTGTTCGATCGGTCCACCGCTTTTTTTCCCGAATAACAGGTAAAAAAATTTCTATATCCTGTTGTTGTAGTCGTTCTGCGACAGATTTTTCATGCCTTGCTTTGGTGTAGGCGGCAAACCAGTATTGTTTATTTTCCATTATTCAAACCGGTTTCTATGATTTCCTCTAATAATTGTGAGAACTCTATTCCTGCTGCTGCGGCTGCTTTGGGCACCAGGCTATGGCTGGTCATCCCTGGAAGCGCGTTTAATTCAAGGAAATAGGGCTTATTATCCGGACTAAGCCGGAGGTCCATGCGACCATACCCGGCACATTTTAAGGCTTTAAAACCGATTACAGAAAGGTTCTGAATCTCTTTCGTTAATGCTATAGGAATTTCAGCAGGGACATTATAATTACTCATTCCATCAGTATATTTGCATTCGTAGTCATATATCTCATGTTTAGGAATAATTTCAACAATAGGGAGCGCACGATCTGACACAATTGCTACTGTCAGTTCACGGCCGGGAATAAATTCCTCTACCAGAATTTCTTTACAGAATTGCAAAGAATAATTAATGGCTTCTTTTAGATCTGTTTTCTTTTTTACGACAGATAAGCCTACCGTCGATCCTTCATTGGCCGGTTTCACAATGACCGGAAAATCAAGATTACTTGTAATTTCAAATATCATCTCATCAATTGTTTCTTCTTTTCCACGATTGAAATGTTCCCATTTCGGAGTGGGAATACCATATCGTTCGAAGATTAATTTGGATATAATCTTATCCATGGCTATGGCACATCCGGTGGAATCGGAGCCATTGAATTTCAAACCGTTCATCAGTAATAGCGACTGTACTTCGCCATTTTCTCCCTCCCCACCGTGCAATGCATTAAAAATGAAATCGCTTTCATGGAGCAGTTTTTCTTGTAGAAGCGCCAGTAAATTGATGTTGCCTTCGCGAAGATGATCGTCGGTTACATTTATTTCCGAATCTAATTGGGTGATGGGTAGTACGGTATCCAATTCAATGACTTCATGTTCATTACCACGCAGGGTATCAGCGATTATTTTCCCGGAAATCAGAGATATTTCCCGTTCTGAACTGATTCCACCTTTCAAAACAATTATTTTCATAAAGTTCTACTCCAAACTAATAATTTGTTGTGCTGCATCTAATAGATTGTCAGCGATTATATCAGGCCGATATGACCAGCTTTTGGCTACTTGGGCTGTGACGCCTTTTATTCCAGTCAATACCAGAGCTGTTTTACAGTTGGCCTTGATGCCAGTGATGATATCTTTTTCAGAATCACCAATAAACCAGGATTGGGTCAAATTGATGTCATATTTTTGGGCTGCTTTCGTAACATTAAGAATATTGGGTTTTCGGCATTCACATTCTTCCGCGGGTAAATGTGGACAATAATAAATATCTAATATTGATATTTTATCCTTTTCTAATTCAGCTACGAGGAATTTATGCATTTCGTCTAATTCCTTGACTGTAAAATAACCGCGCCCAATTCCCGACTGATTTGTAATTATGAAGAATTTAAATCCGGCATCACATAAAATTTGTAATGCTTGCGGGACTTTAGGAAGTATTTGGAACTCTTGCAAATTTTTTATGTAATCTTCGCTGTCTTGATTTATTGTCCCGTCACGGTCCAGAAAAATAGCTTTCACTTTCAATCACTTATGTTTTGTAA
>CAYTLS010000385.1:0-3555 GCA_964438745.1 uncultured bacterium | reverse complement strand
GTCTTTGAGACCTTCCAGATCTTTACGTTTATTTGACACTGTCATCCAGGTCTCGGTCCATGGATTCATAAAGATTCCGGCGGGCTTCCTTATCCCCTTTTAATACACCATGAGCATATTCAGCGACTGTTTTGGCAACTTTCCGGGGAACGACAATGACACCGTCACCATCCGCCACAACCACATCACCGGGGAAGACTGTCACGCCACCGATTACCACCGGACGCTGAACTGATTCCAGAACATTTCTACCGGGACGAATACCGCGACCGGTTTTGCGCAGATAGAGAGGAACCCGTTGTAAAATTATTTCATCGGTATCGCGGCTGGATGCATCGGTAACCACTCCCACAGCCCCCAATTTATACCAGGCTAAAATATTAAAAGACCCAATACTACCACAATCTTCAGATTCCACATCATCCAGAACCACCATGCTACCGGGACGGATCAGTTCTGCCCACGCTTCTGAGGACATGGAATTATACCAATTGCCTGCCCAGGCGTCAAAATTCTCTTGTTCATCAGGATACCGTTTTTCCTGTGCCGGAACATAGCGGGCAGTTACTGCAATTCCACGAATAACATGGTCCATGGTTTGAACATCTTTCCATAAAGCATGGATCGCCGGGTCCACCAATCCCACATCCCGCAGACCAACATAATCCATTCCATCGGATACATCGGCCACACGCAAGCCTTCAAATAATTTCAGTAATTTCTGGTCATCTTCCTGGCTGTAAACCCTGGTTTCCAGAAAATTAATGCCGGTTTTCATCTCTTCGACTTTCGCCTGTTGTGCGAACAGACTATATACTGCTAATACCAAACAAAAAAGAATGGATAGAGTTGATTTAGTTTTGATCATTTTGTACTCCCCTTATTTTTATACTTTTATGTACTGGTCTGCAAAATATTCAAAATATCCCTTACATTCAACTGATAATTTTATTATTTTTTTGTTGATTGATCAAATAACTGGTGGGAAGTTATGAAAGCACATAAAATCCAGATATTAATTTCAATAATTATAATCTATCTAGATCAATTTTTTTCGAATCAAACCGGAAGATTTAACGTTTTAAGAGGGACTTAATAAAAAGAAATTCCACTGAATTGAATACAATGAATCAGCTGGCGGTATGGACGCATTCAGATGATATACATTAATTAATAGAATAATAATAGATAAACAATAATTTCTTCTCATATTTCACCTTTTTTTCATAAAATTTTACTTAAAACTATTTGAACTTCTTTATTAAGAAATTCTTCATCAAAATGATAATTTTTAAACTTTGTAAAACTTTTCAAATAAATTAATTCTATTCTAAAACTAACATTATAAATATCCACTTTTCTTGATAATCTGAAACAACTAGAATAATCAATAAGTGGAAGATTATTTGTAAAGTTTTCAGCAAATTTATCAAAAACATCATCATTCTTATTTAAAATTACATTGTAAGTTGATTTTGTTAATAAACCGATATCAATACCTATAGAGAAATTAAATGATTTCCAAAATTCATAACCGATTAAGTTAGACATTCTAAGATAATTGTTAATATAAATTTGATATGCAGGTTTCACCATAGCATAAGGGGCATATTTATACATTGACAAAGTCCTACTATAATAAAGATCAGAAATTAAAATGAAATTCTTATGTATAAACATTTTATTGCCTAAACCTAATACAAAACCTGGTCTGTAATAGTGTTTTATAGGTGCTGAATGTGTACTTTTATCTAATGATATAAGTCTACTGATATTACTTCCTATTTTGAACCTTGGATTAAAATAAATCGAATTATTACTATAGGCACTTGATAATAGTACTAAGATAACTATTTTGATTTTTATAAATTTCATAAATTTTCCCTTCATAAATTTGCCGATATTGCAATGTTTGATTTTTGTTATCTTAATTCATAAATCCTCCATCAGGTTTATATTATTAATTCCTATTTGAAGCACTTCAATATTTTAATCACCAGGTTATGTACCGTAAAAAACATAGGAAACTAAAAAAAAAAAGACATAACAAAGAAAAATTTAGATTTAAATTCAGAATATGACCTTTCAAGTAAATCAACTTTTATGTACTGGTCTGTAAAATATTCAAAATATCCCTTACATTCAACTGATAATTTTATTATTTTCCAATTAAACATCAGGGGAATTAAACTCAAAGGATATTTTCAAAATGCCAAAATTATTAAAAACTACACTCCTTTTACTCATTTGTCTGTCTCACTTTGTATTGGCAGATAATCAAACGCCTTTTGTCACACTGCCCAGGCAATTAGAGGATGATTCTTATGCCGACTGGATCACGCCGAATCAAATTGATCCCGGCTTGTATTATTTTCGTAAAATTATTGAACTGGACAAAAAACCCGCCCGGTTTATTGTCCATATATCCGGCGATACCCGGTATAAATTTTATGTCAATGGTGAAGAGGTGGTTTTTGGTCCGGCTGTAGGCGATCCGATGAACTGGCACTATGAAACCGTTGATCTTGCGCCATTCCTGACAAAAGGTAAAAATTTGTTAAGCGCCAAAGTATGGAATAATGAAAAACTGAACGGTGTTCGTCAAATTTCTCTTCAAACCGCTTTTATTCTGCAGGGAGATTCAGAGCGTGAGCAAGTCGCCAATACTGACCCTTCCTGGAAAGTCCGTTATGATAAGGGATACTATCCGATTCCAATGTCAATGGAAACTGTCGGCGGAGGCTATATTGCCGGTGGCACTGACAGTGTGATTGCGGCCTTGCAACCCAAAGATTGGAATTCCCTTGAGTGCGAAAATTTTCAATGGAAAAAAGTGAAAATAATCGGCAAGGGCAATCATGTTGGTTTAGACACCTGGCTCGGTACAGCATGGCAGTTAAACCCCCGCCCGATTCCGCTATTGGAACAAAAGCAAGAACCAACTCCAACCCTGTTGGAGATCACCGGAACCACGGCCGATAAAATTGAAAATTTAAAAATTCCACCGAATTCTCATGTTGAAATTTTGCTGGACAATAATGTATTGACCATGGGATTTCCGCAATTATTAATCGAACAGGGTGCCGGCAGTAAAATCAAGGTGCAGTACCAGGAAGCGCTTTTTGGTGAAGAGGATAAAAAGGGCAATCGTAATGAATGGCAGGGTAAAAAAATGAAAGGCTATTATGATGTCTTTTTATCTGATGGAAATACTCAGCAACTTGAGCCGCTCTGGATTCGTGTCTTCCGCTATATAAAAATTACCATTGATACAAAAGAAGAACCTTTATTGGTAAAGGATTTCTATAATATTTTCACGGCCTACCCCCTCCGGGAAAAAGCCTACTTTAAAAGTGATAATGAAAACCTGCCGGGAATCTGGGACGCCTCCTGGCGGACAGCGCGGTTATGCGCATTGGAAAATTACATGGATTGCCCCTATTACGAGCAATTGCAATATATCGGCGATACTCGAATACAGGCGCTGATTTCCATGATGGTGGCCGGTGATGACCGGTTAGCCGGAAATGCTATTCATCAGCTGTATAATTCCAT
>CAYTLS010000384.1:0-3561 GCA_964438745.1 uncultured bacterium | reverse complement strand
TTTAATGTCATGATTAAACTATTCTATGGTTTGGGTTTCGTTTAGATCGATCGGCAATTCAATAATGAATTTTGTATATTTTCCCAATTTTGTTTCCACGTGCATGGCGCCCTGATGATTTTTTGTGATAATAAAGTAAGATACTGACAGTCCCAGACCGGTTCCTTCACTTACTTCTTTGGTCGTGAAAAAGGGCTCAAAAATCCGATTTTTAATACTTTCCGGTATACCGGGGCCGTTGTCTTCAAATTCCAATCTTGCGGTATTGCCTGACAATTGCGTTCGGATTGTTATTAAGGGCTCATAGGGTCGTTGGTTAGATTGGTATTGCATCAGTTTCTCATGGGTTGCTTCCGCGGCGTTTTTTAAAATATTGAGGACAACCTGCTGCAATTTGCTTTTTTCTCCATAAATAGAGATGGGACTCTCGTTAAATTGTTTCTGAATTGATATTTTCTTAAAGTCAAAATTTTTCTTCATATCATAATCACTGTAAGCCAGATCCAATGTCTCATCGATTATTTGGTTTAACTGTAATTTTGAATATTTTACTTTACCCTGCTTTGCAAAACTAAGCATATTGTCAACGATTTTAGCAGCCCGATGCCCGGAATCGATGATCAGTTTCAATAGCTTGTCAAGTTTCCTGTCTTTGATGAAGTTGCTGACCCAGACTGCTTGTTCTTCATCTTTGATATATTTACCCAGGTTTGCGGGGAATAGCCGGTTGGACATTACATAGGCATTTTGTATTATTCCCGCCAGTGGATTATTGATTTCATGGGCCATTCCGGCGGCCAACCCTCCAATAGAAAGCATCTTTTCCGATTGGACAATCAGTTCTTCCATTCTAACCTGTTCTGAAATATCGTCCAACCGAACGACGGCTCCCTCATCATTTTCCCGCAGGGGAAAGATGGTCAGATTTTCATGATAATCTTTATCATCCTGCCGGTATTGTTTTCGAAAGATTTTTATCTTACCGGTTGCAATACTTTGTTTTATCAGTTCGTGCTGTTCGGTTAAATCAGGGCATATTGAGAACAGATTTTTGTTTAAAACAGCCTGTTCGGGTTTATTATATTTTTCTCTGGCTTTGACATTCCAAAAAGTGATTTGATAATCGCTGTTAATACCGATCATTACAGAAGGCATTGAATTAATAATGTTGGCCAGAAAATTTCGCAATTTATTAATCTGATTTTCTGACTCTTTGATATGGGTCAGATCAATTACAATACCCCGAAAACCGACAATTTTATTGTCTTCCATATTAGGAATTCCATTGATCAGGCCGGGAAAAGTGGTATTGTCTTTCCGGATAAAGGTATATTCATGGTAATTTTTTTTCGTATCAACTGTGTCCGAGTAGGTATTGTTCAGTAAAATTCTGGTGTCTTTTTCATGCAAAAGATCACGGGAATTAGGCGGCCAAGAAATTCTTTACGGGAGTATCCAAATTTGTCTACCATCATCTGGTTAACATAAATAAAATTAAGGTCATAATCGGTTTCATAAACTATTTCCGGTAACATATCAGCCAATTCCCGAAATCGCTTTTCACTGGATCTCAACGCTTTCTGTACCTGCTCGGTTTTATTGATCTGCTGGTTCAATACTTTGTTTGTTTGTTTCAATTTTGCTTCTGAAACAAGGGTTTCATGAACCTTTTTTTCCAATTGTAGTTTGGAAGTTTCCAATTGACGGGTGCGGTCCATGATCATTTTTTCGAGATTATTCTGGTAGTCCTTGAGTTTGGTGGAAATTGACTGCATGTGGATTATCAAATTATACGAATAGCTAAGCATTACAATTAAAAATCCATAGGTGATAAGATTGAAATTATAATTCAGTTTATTGCTAAGGTACAAATCTGCAATAATCGTAATCAGCACAAATAATATACTCCCAAAAAGGATTTTGGAATCTTCACGATTTTTACGAATCGCTTTATATAAAATCCACAAAAACTGACATACAGCTACCCCGGAGTAAATGTAGATGACATTTAATAATTTTGACATATGATAAATATCAAGAGAAACGATCAGGAGAGTTATCCCAATGCCAATTCCCAACAGAACTTTCCAAATACTTCTATGGACATCCCGGGGATATTTGTTTACAAAAAACAGTAAACCAATCCAACTTGCTGAACTGGCGATAACCCACTCTAATTTCGTTACGAAAAACCAACTGATATCCGGAAATGAGTAATAGAGGAGCGCTTTTTCAATAATTATCAACCGGATAGAGAACAGAAAAGCGAAAATGCCAAATATTAAATAGGATTTATTTCTGTTTATTGACCGGGTTAAATATATAACAATATGAAAAAATCCGATCAGCAGACCGATTATGATGACAATAAGCGAACCGGCCAGTTCCTTTAATAAGTGGCGATGCAGATCAGCCTGATTACCAATTTTGACACTGGTTCGAATACCGGATTTGGAATGATAAAAGTTGGCCGCATTAATAACAATATCTATTTGTTCATCAGTAACCACTACCGGATAATAGTAATTCATGTAATGCGGTTCCTGAAATTTTTTGTGGTCTGCCACTTTTCCCAGTTCAATTATTTTATTATTATTGATCCAAATGATGGCGGAGGTGAAAATATAGGGAAAGTCCAGATAGTAATGACCATTGGGTATCTTGACGGTCAGGTGATAGGTTGCGTATCCAATTGTATTTTGCGACTCTCCCTGCAGATATTTGTCCGTCCATATACCGGGAACTTCAATATGGGTTTTTGGCCTGTAAGATTGGGATTGCAATTGGTCCGGTGTTAATAATTTTCCCCAATAAAAATCCCATTGACCATCAAGAGCCAGGGTTTCACCGGTCCGAATCTCCATTTTTGACAAGTCAACAGTCCCGGCTTTAGCTCTTTGCGGTGTGATAGAATTGTTACCAGCCAGCATACTGGCAAAAATAAATACAAGAAGAGCGATATGTTTTATTTTAGACATCATTTTTCGGGATCACTCAATTGTTTGATGCTTACATTTACCTTGTCAATCATAAAATTATTACTGCTGTTTTTAAGACTTTTACCAAAATTAAGGATTTGTATATTTTTCTTCTTCTCGCCTAAATTAATGATATTTTCAGCAAGGTCCAGAATATCACTGATAACCATTTGATCAGAAATATTTGTGATTTCATCAGGAAAAGTATCGCGAATGATTTGCAGATCATGATCTGTCAGAATGCTTTTCTCTTGCGATTCAAGGGGCTGAGAGGTGTTGATATCATGGACAAGAAAATTTGATATAATACGTAGTAATTGTGACGGTTCAAAAGGCTTAACCAAAAAGTCCGCAAAGATTGGCGGCGCCAACAGCTGATGCAGGTTCGGATCGATTGAGGCGGTAATAGCGATGACCGGAATTTTATTTAATCGGTGTGTACTCTTTATATATTTGGCGAGTTCGATGCCACTGGAATGGGATAGGTTTACATCGGTAATGATCATCTCCGGGACTTGCTCTTTTAGGGCTGCAATCGCTTGGTCTGCATCCCTGGCTTTAATCACTTGTAAATTAGCCGTTG
>CAYTLS010000383.1:0-3566 GCA_964438745.1 uncultured bacterium | reverse complement strand
TCAGCGAGATGATCTGGGACATGATTATGTTTTAAAACGGGAACTGACAGCCGACCTGGTGATAAAAGATACCCCTGAAGAAGCAATTCATGCCCTTGTCAAGGGTAAGGGGGAATGCCTGATCCTCTCCCGTTTACAAGGGGCTATTATTCTTGATAAAGAAGGCATTAAATCCCTGAAAATGGTTGGTTCGCCTATCATTCAGCGCAAATATTGTATGGCAGTCACCGAAGGGAATACGGGCTTGCTGGCCAAATTGAATGAAGGCCTGAATATCATAAAAACTTCCGGTGATTATGAAAGGATCTATAATCAATGGTTTGGAATTTATGAAAAAGACACCGTAACCATCAGAACCATCCTCAAATGGATCGCCATTACAATCCTGCCATTTTTTATCCTCTTAGTTCTGATCGGATTTTGGAACCGAACCCTGCAGCGCAAGGTTGATCAACGCACTGAAGAGCTAAGAAAAAGTCGTGAAGATCTGCACATAACATTAAACTCCATCGGTGATGCTGTGATAGCCACAGATATCCTTGGCAATGTCACCAATATGAATCCTATCGCCGAAGAACTCACCGGCTATACATTCCATGAGGCTCGCGGCTCTCATATCAACGAAATTTTCACGATCATTAATGCAAAAACCGGGGAGAAAGCGATAAACCCGATCTCAAAAGTATTGCAGGAGAAAAAAAGAGTGGGTCTGGCCAATCATACGGAACTGATTGCCAAAAACGGCCGGGAATATCAGATCGCTGATTCAGCCGCGCCAATTAGAAATTCAGCCAACGATATCGTCGGCGTTGTATTGGTATTTCGGGATGTTTCCAAAGAGTATGAGACCCTGGAAAAGTTGAAAACCAGTGAAGCTAACCTGCGAACCGTTTTTGAGGCAGCGCGGAATATTGCTTTTATTGAGACTGATATTAACGGAAAATTTTCAAAAATTGAAATTTTCAGTCCCGGCGCTGAAGAGATTTTTGGCTATTCCAAATCAGAAATTATTGGCAAACCGATCAGCATCCTGGTACAGCCTGAAGACACACACCGCTTTTCCGAAACCCTGACCATTGATAATAAACAAAAAATGGGGTTTAATTGTGAAGTGCAAATGGTCCGCAAAAATGGCGCTACATTTCCCGCGCTCTTTTCGACTCACCATATTTTTGATGAACAGGATCGCATGATCAACGCCCTCTGTGTTGCAATCGATATTACCCATCAAAAGAGAACCCAGGAAGAACTCAGTAAGATGCAAAATATCAAAAGTATTGGTACCCTGGCCGGCGGTATTGCCCACGATTTCAATAATATCCTGACAGCGATTTACGGTAATATTTCCATCGCAAAACTACAACTGCCCCACACGCATCCGGTATATGATATTTTAAATGAAGCAGAATCTTCAATGAATCGCGCTACACAGTTAACCCGTCAATTACTGACCTTTTCAAAAGGTGGCGATCCTCATAAAACAGTCGTGAGAATCAAAAATATTATCACCGATATCGTCAATTTTGATTTATCCGGCAGCAATGTCAAACTGGTGATGAAAACCGATGATAATCTCTTACCGGTAAAAGTTGATAAAGGCCAGATGCAACAGGTCTTTTCCAATCTGGCTATTAACGCCAACCAGGCCATGCCCAATGGCGGCAATGTATATATCAGCATACAAAATTTTACCAGTACCGACATACAGACGACCGGGCTACCGGACGGTGATTATTTAAAGATCACTTTCAAAGATGAAGGAACAGGCATTGACAAAGACCATCTGAAGCAGATTTTTGATCCCTATTTTACTACAAAATCCACCGGCAGCGGACTTGGACTCGCTACGGTCTACTCGATTATTAATAAGCATAACGGGAAAATTATCGTCGAATCTGAAAAAAATGTCGGCACAACCTTCACCATTTATCTGCCCGCAACAGATAGTACTAAACAAAATGCCCGCTCCAATACTCTCGCACAAGAGCGGAAAACCATTAAATACAAGGCAAAAATACTGATTATGGATGACGATGAATCGATTCGAAATCTAGTGGTTTCAATGGTGGAAAGTCTGGGTATGAAAGCAGTAACCGTTGCAGATGGTCAGACTGCTATCAAAGAATTCAAAACTGCAATTGATCAGGGAGAGCCCTTTGATCTGGCTATTTTAGATCTGACCATTCCCGGTGGCATGGGTGGAAAAGAAACCTGCTCACACCTACTGACAATCTCACCGGATGCAAAATTTATTGTATCCTCCGGATATGCCAACGATACGGTTCTGGCCGAATATAAACATCACGGTTTTGCTGATATTATCGCTAAACCATATACTTTTAATAAGTTACAAATCGTAATTGATCGGGTGTTAAAGAATAATTAAGCAAAAAAACTGTTTGTATTTTATCGGTTTGGTTATAATTTCCGGTGTTGTTTTACCAATAACCAGAAAGCATAAAAAACTCAATGAAGAAAAATATTATTCTTTTACTGATAAGTATAATTTTGTCCGGTTGTTCAGCGAATCTGCTAAACCAGCGAATTGATTTCGAGCAACCTCTCTATAAAAATCCCGATGATAACAAACTGGCCGTCATTTCCCGCTTCCGCCTCGATCTATCGGGCAGCGACGTTATTCCTTCCTACAAAAGATCACTGGAGGCGGCCATTGCCGATGCGATCTACAGCACCGGCATGTATCAGAAAGTTCTCCACGGTAATGACACCTATAACGGAGAAAATACCCGTGTGGATCAATTTGAGATAGAAGTTATTGCCCGGGATATGGGTAAATACAACTGGTTTCTATCCTGGCCGGCAATCTATCCCATGACACTATACTGGCCGATCCAGCCTTACAGTGGAATCGTACAGGTGGAATTCAAAATTTCCTTTGAAAACAATGAATACACCACCAGTCATATTATCTCCAATGAAAAGCAGCATGGAGTTACCTTTTACGGTTTTTTTCGAAAAAGTGATGTGGAAAATAAGATCATTCCCCTTTACTATACCGGCCTTGATCAATTACGGGACTTTGTTCTAAAGGTAAACCTGGAAAACGCTAATTCACCAGAACGGTTGCTGACAAAATCCCAAAAGAGACCTGTAAATCGCTCCAAAATCGAATGGGATGGCGACAAAAAAAATATTGCGATTCTTCCTCTCCGCGCCAATAGTATTCCGGAACCGGAAGTAAAAGCCCTCTCCAATCGCTTAAGTATTGAATTATTCAATACCGGCCGGTACAGTATCCTGGAGCGCAGTCAGATGGAAGCCATTCTGAAGGAACAGGGCTTTCAGCAGACCGGATGCACCAGCGCCGAATGCGCCATAGAAGCCGGACAACTGTTGAATGTTGAACAGATGATTACCGGTTCCGTCAGCCGTGTAGGAGAAATCTATTCTGTAGAAGTCCGGCTGATCGATGTAGAAACTGGAAAAATTTTGGCTGTTGGTGTGGCGGATATTCGTGGTGGTATCGAGGAGGTACTGACCTCTGGAATGAATAAAGTGGTTTGGAATATGCTGGAATAGTTGGAAGTGTTAATTGGACTGATACG
>CAYTLS010000382.1:0-3568 GCA_964438745.1 uncultured bacterium | reverse complement strand
GAAACTCTGTGAAGACTTATTTTGAATTGTCTCTTTCTCCTCAAGAACTGTCTACTTTGATCCTGTAACTGCCGGACATGAAAGTAGAGGGGGCTTTTGGAACAGCCTCAATACCAGCAATCACCTCGAATTTCCCTGATGGGGAAACGGAGTAACAATTCATATTATACTATCATTCACCTATAATCTGGACAAAAATATCTCGCTCCCTGGGCGAATTATCATGATCAATACAAATGATCTGTTGCCAGGTGCCTAAAACCAGTTTTTCCTTATTCAAGGGTACTGTGATTGATGGCCCCAAAAAACTGGCGCGCAGATGAGAAAATCCATTGTCATCGCCCCAGGTGCTGCCATGCCGGGTGTGCATCTTTTCCGGCCAGAGTTTCTCCAGGGCTTCCTGCATATCCTTCACCAGCGCCGGTTCATATTCGATGGTGGTGATACCGGCAGTGGAGCCGATCGCCGATATAGAGATGATTCCGTCAGAAATTTTAGAATTCCTGGTGATCTTTTGGACATCATCTGTGATATTAATAATATCAGAAAAGCCCTTTGTTTTCAGATGAATTGTTTCACTATATACCATAGTCTCCTCGCATTTTTTATCATGAAGTTATATCCATTAAGCAATATTAACAATTATATTAACTATCAGCAAAAATATCTGGTTTCTTTATTAATTAATTTTTAAGTTTAATCCCGATAAATTAAAAATAAAAATAGGAGCCTTTAAAACTAACCCGTGAGTTGGCAAAGGCAAAATAATAAAACTGGTAATCTACTTCACTGCAAAAAAGCGGTCAAGTAGATTTTTTTTATGAGGAGAAAAAATGAAATTTAAAGAAAAGTCAAAATTAGCTGATGCCAGGGCCCTGGAGCGGACCCTGAATAGGTTGGCCCATGAAATTCTCGAAAAATCCAGCAGTACCGAAGATATTGCCATCATCGGTATTCGTACAAGAGGAGAGTTTTTAGCCAAGCGTATTGCTAAAAAAATTCAGGAAATTGAAGGTGTGGAAATTCCAGTCGGTGTTCTGGATATTGTTATGTATCGTGATGATTTTCGCGTCAAGCATAAACTACCGGCTGTGGAAGTAACAGATATTCCTTTTGGTATTGATAATAAAACCTTGATTTTGGTGGATGATGTCGTTTATACCGGTAGAACGATTCGCGCGGCCCTGGATGCTTTGGTTGATTTTGGCCGGGCGGCAAAGATCCGGCTGGCTGTGTTGGTTGATCGCGGCCATCGTGAAATGCCGATCAAGCCTGATTACGTGGGTAAGAATTTTCCCACTGCTGACGACGAAGAAATTCGCGTCAAAGTGACGGAAGTGGACGACAAGGATGAGATTTTGTTAGTGCAACGAATTGATGAATAAATTTTAGGGGTGACTGATGAATTTAAGTATAAAACATTTAATAGGACTGGAGGGCGTTCCCAGGCAGGATCTGGATATCATTTTTGATACTGCTTTTTCTTTTCGTGAAGTGCTGGAACGTCCGGTGAAAAAAGTCCCGACATTAAAAGGCAAGACCATTGTTAATTTGTTTTTCGAGAACTCGACCCGAACAAAGATGTCCTTTGATCTGGCGGAAAAAAGATTGTCTGCCGATTCGATCAGTTTTTCGGCCGGTTCCAGTAGTTTGAAAAAAGGGGAGACCTTTAAGGATACGATCAGAAATATTTACGCCATGAAAATCGACGCGGTAGTCATGCGCCATCCCACACCGGGATCATCAAAATTACTGTCGGAATTTGTCGACGCGGTGGTAATCAATGCCGGTGACGGCACCCATGAACATCCCACCCAGGCGATTCTGGATATGATGTCCATTAAAGAAAAATTCGGGGATTTCAAAGGATTGAAAGTGGCAATTATTGGCGACATTCGCCACAGCCGCGTGGCATTGTCCAATATCTACGGATTGAAAACAATGGGCGCTGAAGTGATGCTCTGTGGCCCGCCTACCTTTATTCCCAGAGGGATCGAGGAACTAGGGGTCAAAGTTACCCACAATTTGCAGGAAGCACTGGAATGGAGTGATGTCATCAATGTGCTGCGAATTCAGTTGGAACGACAGGGGAAATCCCTGATCCCATCATTGCAGGAATATCGGGATGTTTACGGTGTGACCCGTGAAAAACTTGACAAACTGAATAAAAATCTGACGATTATGCATCCGGGGCCCATTAATCGTGGTGTGGAACTGGATTCCGACGTGGCAGACAGCGAACATTCAATAATTCTTCACCAGGTATTAAATGGTGTGGCCTCCAGAATGGCTATTCTTTACCTGTTGGTTGGTGGTTTACAATAATAATATCCGGAGAAATGTATGCAGATAAATGAAATCAAAGGAAAAGTATTAATCAAGAATGGGACCATTTTGGATCCCTTCAAAAATAAAGAATATCAAAGTGATATTTTATTTGAAAATGGTAAAATTATTGAAATGGGTGAAACCCTTTCGGAAAAGGGTGCTGAGCAGGTGCTTGATGCGAAAAACATGTATATTTCACCGGGATTCGTGGATATTCATGTTCATTTTCGTGAACCTGGCAATGAGATAGCCGAAACCCTGGAATCCGGCGCCAAAGCGGCACTGTCCGGCGGCTTTACCAAGGTGTGTACGATGCCGAATACAACCCCGGCGGTTGACAATGAGGCGGAAGTGCTGAGTGTTTACCGAAAAACCGCACATCTGCCCACAGATGTTTATCCCATTGCCGCGGTAACCAAAGGCCGGGAAGGGAAAATGCTCACTGAAATGGCCACTTTGAAAAAAGCCGGCGCGGTTGGTTTTTCAGACGACGGATCACCGATCACAAATGGCCAGATTCTGCGCAATGCTTTTGAGTATTCGCTGATCACCGGCAATGCAATTATCAACCACGCGGAAGATCCCGCTATCAGGGCCGATGGGATTATGAATGAGGGCATTGTATCTACCCAGACCGGATTAACCGGTAACCCGGGACTGGCTGAAGAAACCATGGTCTACAGGGATATTGAAGTTGCAAAATACACCGGCGGACGACTACATGTTCCCCATGTATCTACCGCCCGCTCTGTAGAATTGATTCGCCAGGCGAAAAAAGAAGGGGTGAATGTAACCGCTGAAGCAACCCCCCATCACATTTCCCTGACTGACGAATATATGAAAAAATTTGATGCCAATGGAAAAGTGGCGCCACCGCTGAGAACTGAAGCGGACAGGCTTGCACTGATAGAAGGCCTGAAAGACGGGACCATCGATGCTATTGCTACTGATCACGCCCCCCATGTGATTGACAAAAAAGAAACCACCCTTGACCTGGCGGCTTTTGGAATGATTGGGTTGGAATCTGCTTTTGGTCTGGTTATGACGCAACTTTATCATGACGCCAAAATGCCATTACTGGATATCATCAAAGCTTTAACGGTAAATCCGGCGAAGATCATGAACCTGGAGCTGCCGGAATTCAAAGTTGGCGAAAAAGCCAATGTTACCGTATTCAGCGCTGATCAATGGTGGGTATTCAACCGTAAAAATGTTGAATCCCGCTCAACTAATTCGCCCT
>CAYTLS010000381.1:0-3572 GCA_964438745.1 uncultured bacterium | reverse complement strand
TAATTTTCCGGTACCTATTGAATGTTATTATTCCGGATATGCTGACCCGATTATTGAAACCAACCGGTATTACTATAAACCAAAAAATGGCAGTTGGTCCAATACTGCCAATGATACACTGGATCTCTGTATAAAGGTTTATGGGTTTGTTAATACCGCGCCAATTATTGCAAAACCCATTTCCGATACGACGATCACAGAGGGGGTAAATCTAAATTTATTTTTTAGTGCCTTTGACAATGAAAATGATTCACTCAGTTTTACAACCATTAGTAAACCCAATAATTCTCAATTACAATTTCAAAAAAACTGGCGGGGTGGCTATACCGTATATTTTATCTGGCAAACCGGAAGCACCGATGGACAGGATACTCCCTACCGGTTGATTTTTAAAGCCAGTGATGGTATAGAAACAGTTTATGATACGACTTTAATTACTGTGAAAAATGTAAATACTGCACCCTCATTTTCAAAAATGATGCCCGACACAACAATTAGCAGCAATACCACCCTTTCCTATGATTATGAGGTAATTGATCCGGACAATGATCCCATTTCATGGAGCATATTATCAAACATCTCGAACTGCTCTATTGACACCGGCGGTGTTTTTCAATGGATTGTTGGTAATCATACAGCAGATACTCAATATTCCCTTATAATAAAAGCCGGTGATGGAATCGTCGATATTTACGATACATCGCAGGTCACTGTTCAGGCTGCTACCGCAATTGACAACCTATCAGATGCGATTCCTGATCATTATGAGTTGTTTGCCAATTATCCGAATCCCTTCAATCCCAGTACAACAATCCGCTATGGAATTCCCCAAAGATCCCACGTAAAAATACAAATATTTGATGTTCGGGGTAAACTTGTTGAGGAACTGGAAAATTCCGTCAAGGGTGCCGGATTTTACTCCGTTATTTGGAGAACCGGAAATATTCCGACAGGAATTTATTTCTATCATTTGGAAAGTGGTGGTTTTTCATCCGTAAAAAAATGTCTCTACATCAAATGATGTAGACCAGTTTTCCATAATCCTTTTTGATTTTTAGCAGGCAGAGAAAAATAAACCTCAACAGAAAGCCGTAGGTGATAATTCCTATTATCGCTTGGGTATTTCGGTGAAAAAGTTGAACTATCCGTTTTATCAGGGAATATGACAATAGGAATTTTCAGTTACAAGTAAGAAAAAGAGAGCGGTTGTTTTAAATCGCAAGAAATCAAATTTCCTGTCGGAAAATTTGAAAAGCGAATCTGATATTCGCTATACATCCGCTTCAACCGGTGAAGAATCTGAGAAATCTTGAACTTAACCTGCGTTGTTTATGAAAATTAATATCTATTTCAGGTTAAATTACAAAAAATCCCGGACAGAGCCGGGACGTTTTTTTATGTAAACAATGAGTTTATATCTGTCGGTTCTTTAAGTATTATCACCCTTATTCGGCATCCCGCTTGTTTCGCGGTAATCACACCGAAATAAGTTTCTTCACTGATTACTTGTAATTCTTTATTTTTTTCCAGGGCTTCTTTTTCAATATCTGACAGGTTTTCAATGTTTTTTGGAATTAATAATTTTGCTTTATCCAGTCTAATTTCAGTAAGTTTATTTTTGTCAAAATCAATCTGATAGGTATTGCTCATATCGGGAAAGCGAACGCCATATTTATCATCATTAACCCCCCGCAACGGATTCAATCCCGACATATTCACATGATCTGTGATAACAAAACCTTTTAAATTACTTTCCCCGATCTCTATACCAACACCGATAAAAGTAATTTTTTTGATCTGATTGTCAACCAATTCCCTAACAATCTTTTTTTCCAGGGTTAACTGATTTTTAGTAATATAACAAAAAAGAAGGCCTGAAGATTCAAAAGCACTGATTTGACAGCCTGCAAAATCCCTGATCAAGTTTGGATTTGAAAACCCAAGGTTTGCCGGCGAAAAACTGCTGACAATTGCCTTATTCAGTTTATTCTTTGGTATGTTTGTAATTAATTTTTTCATTACGTGCTTTCAATCTGTACCGTTTATAATCAAGCCATTGTTCCAGTTGTTGCTGTTTTGTTTTGATCTGCTTGATCTGTTCAATTAATATTCCCTTGTCAAGACTTGACTTTACAACCAGATTTTCAATGGATTCAATTTCATCCTCTGAAAAAATAAAATCAGGTCCATTTAAATCTTCCACTTTAAACATTATTTCATCGGTTTCATCGATTGCCATGGACAATATCTGTTCTTGTGTCAATTCTTCTTTGCTTTCCAGCTCATTAAAAGTGTTAATCACATTGATATTCAATTGGTCGGAAAGTGTGCGATATTCTTCCGCAATTGTAGTAATGTGATTCATCACTTCTTTCATATTTTTAAATGTTGTTTTTTTCATAAGAAGAGTACACCAAGTTCATGAATAACATTAACTAAAAATTCATCTGTAAAATATAAAATCAATATTCCGATCAATGGCGATAAGTCAATTGTCGAAAATCGCGGTATCAGTCCCCGTAATATACTCAGGTAGGGTTCCACTAAACTACTGATAAACCGTGTATACTCATTGTAATTGTTCATTCTCAACCATGCTAAAACCGTATCAATAATGATCAAAAAAATATAAATATTGATCACAAAAGTTAACAATTTCGCTAAGGCCACAAAGAAATATCCAAAAATAAACACTGATATTACTCCTCTGATTCCTCATCTAATTCTTCTTCTTTTTCCACACGGGTTACTGCAGAAATCGCATCATCTTCATCCAGACGAATTAATTTTACACCCTGAGTATTCCTCGCAATAGACCGAATACCTGAAACGCCCAGTCTGATCAAAACACCTTTTTCCGTAATGATCATCAGATCGTCTTCATCATCGACTTTTAGTAAAGCCAGCATTTTTCCATTGCGGATTGATGTTTTAATCGTGATTACACCAACACCTCCCCGTTTTATCACCGGATAATCTTCAATAGCAGTCCGTTTTCCAAAGCCATTTTCACAAATTGCCAACAGGGTTCCTTCTTCACCTTTGGTAACAACCATTGAAACCACTTCATTGCCTTTTCCTACCAGGCGAATACCGCGAACTCCACCGGCAGACCGGCCCATAGGTCGACAATCTTTTTCGTGAAATTTAATGGATTTACCATAAGACGTTCCAAGAATCACATAATTTTCGCCATCAGTGATTGAGGCATTGACGATTTCGTCACCATCTTTCAGACTGATCGCCTGAATACCCGTAACTCTTGGACGGCTATATTTTGATAATTGGGTTTTTTTGACCTGCCCTTTTTTGGTAGCAATGATCATATATTTATCTTCCGGAAAATCACGGGTACTGATAAAGGCTTTGGTAAATTCACCCGGTCTGACCTGAAGTAAATTAACAATTGCACGACCGCGGGAGTTTCGGGTGCCGGCGGGAATTTCATGGACTTGTTCCCTCCAGTATTTGCGGGGTTGCCTGAACCGCGTATGTCGGTTTTTAATGCGGCACGAAGCAGGGTTTTGATCTGGTGCCAGTCGATTGCTGATTCTGTTAATCTGGCCATGATT
>CAYTLS010000380.1:0-3581 GCA_964438745.1 uncultured bacterium | reverse complement strand
TTTTAATATATCTTAATAACTCTTTTAGTTCGACACAATCATAGTCTTCAATATGAAGACCATATAATTCAGCTATTTCACAAGCTTCTTTCAAATTGAGTCCAAGTACAACACGGTAATATTCAGAAAATTTTTTCATATGGCGTTGTATGTTCCACCCGGCGGAACACCTTTTCCCAAATCAATAATTGATGAACCCAAATTATATAAATATATTGAAAACTATGGAAACAAACCCGGCGATCTAGCCGTCATAGCAATAAAAGATACAACCATAATTGGAATGATCTGGGGAAGAATCAATGGAGCCGACAATAAAGGCTGGGGCTTTATCGATGATAAAACACCAGAAATCGGCATTGCTGTGCTGCCTGAATACCGAAACCTGGGGATTGGAGCTAAATTGCTAAACCAACTCTTTGAAGCATATTCACAGGAAGGATATCAGAATATTTCTCTTTCAGTGGATAAAAGAAATCCATCTTTCAATTTATACCAGCGCAATGGATTTATGATTGTGAGAGATGAAGACGATTCCTATGTTATGAAAAAAGAGTTAAAAAAACATCCAAAATAAACCCAATTAACCAAACAATGAACAGGCGGCAGCTATAGAAAAATTGATGCCGGCGATCTATAATGTGGAAAATAAATAATAATTAGTTCGGTCAGCCAGGCAGAGATTTAAAGAATAGATTAGATTTTTTATTTGTTGAAGGTTCATTTAATTCCAAAATCCTGACATTGATTATTATTAGCGGCATTTCATCAAACATGTATTGCCAGAAATGCACATAAATTCTTATTATTGTGAATCACAATATAATTAGACAAAAAAAGGAATCACATGTCAGCCACCAATTATTACACAAAGGTCTTTATTGCTTTGTTTATTATGCTGTCAACGTGTCTGTTGGCTAAGCCCAAAAACGTAGAAATCACTTACATCGCCAATGAAGGATTTCTGATAGAAATTGATACCCACAAGGTTCTGATTGATGCTTTATTTGGTCACCAAGAACTAAGTTTTTGTGAAGTTCCGGATTCTGTACAATTAGCAATGATGACCAAAGGGACCGGCATTTTTGAAGATATAGACCTGATTGCGGCAACCCATAATCACCGAGATCATTTTCACGCTCCTTTTGTCGCTGAACACCTTCACCACAATCCGACAGGAATATTTCTTTCATGCCGGCAAGCAACAGATGCCCTAAAACAGGAGACCATCTCCCAATCCATTGCCAGTCAAATCTCAACACTTGACGTATCCCAAAGAAGCGATACAACTATCGGGGGCATTCATATTACCGCCCTACCCTTACCCCACAGTCCCTATTATATCAGAGATGAGAAAACTGGTGAACAATATAACAAGCACCGAAAAATCCAAAATTTGGGATACCTAATTGACCTTAATGGTATTAGAATATTCCATTCCGGAGACAGCAGTCCGGCGTTTTTCAAAGCATTTGAACACTATCAATTGCAAAATGAAAAGATTGATATTGCCATGCTTGCCAGAGGGTTTTTAGCCACGCCGGAAAATGTTGAATTCACCAGAAGGTTTATTAATCCGGATCATATTATACTCATGCATCTGCATCCTGACCGGCAACAATACTTCCGGGATATTGCCGGGAAATTGTCAGATATTTTTCCTTCAATCCACATATTTTCCTATCCCATGGAAAAACGACTGTATAAAATTCCATAAAAACTCAATTATGGTAATTTGAAAAACCCGGATATAATAGAACCTGCAAAGATAAAGGCAGCAAAAATTGATAAGGCAAACACCATAATTAAGATTGAAAAAATTTCCGGGATATATAGTAAAATTTATATCTATGCAGTCCCAAAAGTGGGTGAAGAAACCAAATTAAAAACCTACTCTGCAGGCTGGGAAATACCGCTTTACAAAGGGATTGGTGGTTTGGACCTCAGCCAATATGAAGCATTTATGTTCTACATAAATGATGATAAGGGCGGAGAATCTTTATTTTAAGCAGAAATAGAATTGACTTTTGAAGATAAAGCAATAATGGAAACCCCTATCAAAAAATCAATTGGTAGTGTGATCACTCCCGTCTATTTACCGCTGAAAGACATTCAGGGAGCCAATTATGTTACCCTGAAAATGGAGAGTGACAAGCAGGAAAAAATTGTAATATTTGCTTATAACTGTATTATTCATAAAAATATGAATAATGCAGTTAACATCATTAATTTTTCAAAAACTGGTTATTAAATTGTATTTGTTTTTTCACAAATACAATGCAATCAAAAGGAGATGAAATTCTCATAGTGCTTAATTGGAAAATAGGCTGACTTTATAGTCTTGTAACTACTCGATATGTTCTTATCTCTTGTAAACGACAATTCTCCCGATCGGGATCGCTTTATCACCTATCTCCATCATAACCGGATAATAGGAATTATCCTTTACAGAAGCAAGATACCTGAGCAGTTACTTCCTTATTATGTCAGTCTGAGCCTGTCGAAGACGAATTAATTTAACCTGCCCTGGAAATGAAATACCTGAGCAGTTACCCTGATGTAAAAGATGCATAGACCAATCTTTTTTGTATCTCCTTGCAAAATGTACTGTGGTTATCAGGGAAGTGTAACTATTGATTTTTATCAATAGTTTACATAGTCTTATAATAACTGGCTGATAAATTAACGTATGGGGAGTTCACACCATAGATGATTAACCTGATATACAGTAGAATTGAAAGATATAAGAAACGTAATCTCTATAAAATGATAAATTCTAATGGTTAAGTTTCTCTTACAATGTAAAGTACAGGTGTATATTAAATCTCTTTTACCAATAACACAGATTTTTATATTCTTATCATACTTTATCATATAAAACAAAAGGTTATTTATGCAAAATCAAGAAATTACTAATGTGCTTATAGTCGGTAGTTGGGCAAAAGAAGAAATAACCATCGAAAATCTGAAAAGATACGGTGATTATCAGGTATTTGCCTATATCGACACTAATAATCCGGGTATCATCGAATTATGTGACAATTATAAAATAGGTAAATTAAAGGATGTTGACGATATCGTCCAATATGCCCGTAATTGCCAGGCTGACCTAGTTCTTATTACAACGGCAGCACCGCTTGAAGCCGGACTGGCTGATGCACTTAAAGAAGCCAATATTAAAGCCTTTGGACCGGATAAACTGGCGGCCCGGCTGGAATCAAATAAAGCATTTACCCGTAAACTGCTGAAAAAGTACCTCCCCCATGCCGTACCGGAATTCCAGGTTTTCTCAAACGCTGATGCGGCCATTGATTATGCAAAAAGCATGAACTGGCATGTCGCTGTCAAACCAATCGGTTTAACCGATGGACTGGGAGTACGGGTTTATGGTGAGCAACTTAAAAATGCCGAGGAAGTAGCCAAATATATCAACTTTATCATCGAAGAAGCTTACTCTGGTTATAATGAAGTAATCATCGAAGAATTGTTGGATGGCGAAGAATTTACGCTCCAGTGCCTGGTTAATGATACCTCTTTGGTCAGCACACCTGCCGTACAGGATTTCAAAAAACTGCTTCCCG
>CAYTLS010000379.1:0-3584 GCA_964438745.1 uncultured bacterium | reverse complement strand
ACGCTATCAAAAGGTTTCAAAGGAAGTGATTGAAGCGGAAGTTATGCTGGCCGCCTCCAGAATTGCAGCCTTAACAAAGAATAAAGATCCACTGGAAAGCCAGATCAAAACTCAGCGCAACAAATTGATCCAAATCAGCGATACACTTCAAAAATTGGAAGATATTGCAGAAAATAAGCAAACTGAACATGATAATATTGAGATCAAACTTAATAAGCAAACCAATATATATAACGAATGCCGTGAAAAACGAAATCAGGCTCAGACAGAAGAACTGATCCTGAAAGAACAATATCAGCATAAACTCAGTGAATTTACCCGGTTAAATGAGGAAATTACCAGCACAACCACCAGGATCGAAAAAACAAAACAGCGCATTACACAATTGGATCAGGAAGAAAAAAAATATGAAAAACAACTGCAAAATCAGCGTAATGACCAGGAAAAATATAAAGAAAAACAAAATGACCTGGAAGAAACCTATAAGCAGAAAGCCCTGGAATTAGATCAGTTACAGGACAGAAAATTTAACCTGATCAGACAGCAATCGGAGCGACTGGCCAAACTAAACGCGCTGCAGGAAAATATTGGATTCCTGGAAAATGAAACTGCCGGGCTTGAAAAAGAGTTGAGCAAGAAAAATGACCGCCAGATTTACCTCAGCAACCAGATTGAAGAAGAACAAGACAAAATATCTGATCTTGAGGAAGAACTGGAAGACTTGCAAACGGATCTGGATCAGGCTGAAGAAGAGGTTGAAGAATTTACTGAAAAGCAGGAGAAATTAGTCATTCAAAAGCGGGAGGTTGATAGCCGACTGGACCAGTTGAACAATAAAATAGATTTTTATGCAGATCTCCTGGAAACAAAAGAGGGCTTTTCGCCAGCCCTTCAATTTGTCCTTAAACATAAAGAAAAATTTTCCGGTATTGTCGGCTCCCTTGCAGAAAACATCAATGTCTCTGATGATCATACCGAAGCGTTGAAGTCGGTCACCGGTTCTTTGTCGGATCTTTTGATCACTGAAACACTGGAAAATGCGTTGGCAGTTATACTGGCTACCGAAAAGGAGAAAATAGGGAGACTTTCGGTCATCACCCTGGAAAAGGAATACCCTCATATAACGGCGAAAAGTGAATCTGAAAACTTGATTCCCTTTGCAGACTTAATAAGATGCCCATCTGTCATAAAACCGGTTAAAGATCGTATTTTCTCAAATGTGTTTTTATGCCGGGATGAAGATTTCGAAGGGATTATCAAAAATGAGTCTATTGCCGGAAAAGTTATTGTTTCAAAATCCGGACGAATCTGTAATGAGCAGGAAATTCTATTCAGTAATTCATCTGAGCAAGAGACCAATTTTGTATTTGGCAGGGAAGAAAAACTATTCCAGCTGGAATCGGACTATGATAAAGTAAAATTGAAAAAAGTCGGTCTTGATGAAGAATTGGATCAGGTCAGCCAAACCCTGGGACAAAGAAAATTGGATGTTCGCCAATTTAATAAAGAGTTGAATGAAACTGACCGTTCGCTGAAAGATCTGAAGTCTAAAATTTTTAATTATAACAACGAACTGTCACAACTACAGACGACTATTCAGGAACTGAAAAGAAAAAAGATCAATGAAAAAAACTCCCTGGACAGTTTTCGTGAGAAATTAGCAACATTAACACAATCGGGGAATTCCGGTGAACAATTAAAAGAACTGGAAAACAAAATAGAGCAGAAAAAAGACGCTGTCAATAGTGCGAAAATTGTGCTGGACCAGTTTATACAAAAAGTACAGAATTTTCGAGTGGAATTGGTCAAGATCCGTAACCGCTTTGATAATATTCGCAATGAAAAGACAACCCTGTCAAAAACGTTGGTTAATCTGGAAAAGCGACTGAAAAATAAAATCAGCAGCAAACAGGAGATCAAATTAAAGAAAAATGAGATGGAGCAGTCCATTGAACGCAAAAAACTGGCTGTAGAAAATGTTTTCCGGGAAGAAAAAATAATCAAGGAGAGGGTGGATAAAAGTCGTACCCGGTACGAGGAAATCAAGATCCAACTACAGGAAACGAACAAAGAAAATTATAAAACCCGCCACCAGAAAGAAGTCCTGACGGAAACCATCAATAAACTGGAATTGGAACACCGTGAGTTACTCTCCAGACAACGGGAAGTTGAATCGATCCTTTATGAAAAATATGAACGAAAAATTGATTTTGAACAACTCGACGAAGTACCGGTGATTGAAATTGCAGTACAGAAAAGAGACCGCCTGAAAAAAAGGCTGGAAAATATTGGCACCATCAATATGGCGGTCAAAGATGAATACGACCAGGAAGCCGACCGGCTGAATTTTCTTAAGGATCAGAAAAATGACCTTGTGGAAGCCGCTGAAACTGTTCGCCAGGTGATCAAAGAAATCGACACAGTCGCACGGGAAAAATTTCTGGAAACCTTTACCAAAATCAAGGAGAATTTTAAAAATATATTTCAAATATTTTTCCCCGGAGGCAGTACGGATATTAATCTAATCGGTGATGGTGATCCCCTGGATTCAAAAATAGAGATATTTGCCTGTCCGGGTGGTAAAAAAATGCTCTCATTGCGAATGCTGTCCGCCGGTGAAAAAACACTAACGGCAATTGCACTGTTGTTTGGTATCTACCAGGTCAAACCCAGTCCCTTTTGTATTCTGGATGAGGTGGATGCGCCGCTGGACGATGCCAACACCAGACGGTTTACAAAATTACTAAAGACCTTTGCAAATGATACACAATTTATAATCGTAACACATAATAAAGTAACAATGAGCGTTGCCGATGTTTTATTCGGCGTAACAATGGGTGAAAAAGGCGTCTCGCAAATTGTTTCTGTCAATTTAGATTAAGGAGGATAAGGATATGAAGAGAAATTTAATGTTGAAACTGGTGCTGACCCTGGTTTTTATCGTTCCCCTGTGGGGATCTGAGATAGATCTGGACTATGCGACTTTTTTAGGAAATGAAGATTTAGGTGTGCTCGAAGTATACTTAAATGTTTCCAGAGACCTGTTTGAATTTGTGGAAAATGATCAGGGGGTTTATGAATCCAATATATTTTTTCGTGTTGCCCTGGTCAAAAATGACTCAATTGTGGCTATTGACGAATGGTCCATAAAAGATAATAAATTTTCAAAAGATGCCGACCTTGGGAATCAAAAAATTCCGGAGATTTCTATTTTGCAGGCGACCCCCGGGGATTATACATTGGCAGCTTATGCCTTTGACCTCAATACCAAAGAAAAATTCAGCAAAACACGCGAGGTTACAATTCCTGATTATGCCACCGGGGACGATCTAATGATCAGTGGTATACAAATGGGCATTCAAATGGGTAAAACAGAGCAGAAAAATAAATTCAGTAAATATTTTGGCTATGATATTTTGCCCAATGCAAGTATGATTTTTACCGATGGCAGATTTAAAATATATCCTTTCAGTGAAGTCTACAATCTGAAGTATGATGAGAGTGACGACAACACCTATGAGATCAAATATTCTGTTTATGGAACCAATGGGCAGTTGGTCAAAACACTTAAAGAATCACTGAAA
>CAYTLS010000378.1:0-3601 GCA_964438745.1 uncultured bacterium | reverse complement strand
AATTGAAAAAGGTAAACCCCAGAACAATTATGAGTTTACCAATGATTTGAAAAAAGTGTGGTTGGGAGATAATCCCAATCACCTTTCTTCATGGGAAATAGAGAACAAACGAGTATCAAACAATAAGATTTTTTTGAAATTGCGAGATGTTGAGACTCCGGAAGAAGCGAAATTTCTTAAAGGATTGAATGTGTATATCAAGGCGACTGCCCTGACAGAAAAAACGATTTTTGAGACCATTGGTTTTAAATTGATCGATATCAACACCGGGCAAGCAATCGGAGAGATAGTATCTATTGAATCCGGCGCTATGCAGGATTTAATTGTTTTTGATACCGGCACAGAGGTTAAGATGTTACCGGTTGTATCGGAATTTGTCAAAACTATTGACTGGGCAAAAAGAGAAGTAATGGTAGAATTGATTGAGGGGCTGGTTTAAGTGAAGATTTTTATTGTCACCGCTTTTCCACAAATCATGGAAGCATACCTTACCGAAAGCATGATCAGAAAGGCCCGGGAAATGAACCTGGTGGAATTTGAAATCTGGGATATCCGTGACTTTACCCGTGACAAACACCGTCAAATTGACGATTCGCCTTTCGGTGGAGGTGCTGGCATGGTGATGAAACCGGAACCCTTTTTTCGCGCCCATGATAAGGTCTGTAAGATTCTGGATAAGGATAAACCCAGAGTGATTTTTCCTTCACCACAGGGCAAGGTGTTCAGACACCAAATGTCACTGGACTTGGCTCAGGAAGAGGAACTTACCTTTTTTTGTGGCCATTACAAGGGAGTAGACGAACGAGTAATTGAAGAACTGGTTACCGATGAGATTAGTCTGGGTGATTTTGTACTGACCGGGGGTGAATTGCCAACGCTGGCAATTATTGATGCCTGTATACGACACATCCCGGGTGTACTGCATGACTATGACTCTGCTGAAACCGATTCTTTTGCCGATGATATGCTGGAGGGACCCATTTATACAAAGCCCCGTGAATATCGTGGTTTGGTTGTACCGGAAATCCTGCTGTCAGGACATCATGCAAAAATTGCTCAATGGAGAGATCAACAACGCTATGAGAGAACAAAAAGCAGAAGACAAGATTTATTAGAAAATAAAGAAAATAAATAGATTGGAGGCCTAAAATGGATAAATTAGCCGCAGCGACAGCAGCACAGTTGAGAGATGATATTCCGGATTTTAAAGCCGGTGATACTGTTGAAGTTGATGTAAGAATTATTGAAGGTTCAAAAGAACGAATCCAGAAATTTAAAGGTATTGTGATTGCCAGAAAAGGCAGTGGAATTCATGAAACTTTTACAGTACGTAAACTTTCCGGCGGTTACGGTGTGGAAAGAATTTTTCCGGTACATTCACCAAAAATCAAAGCAATTCACAAAACTGCTACCGGAAAAGTACGCAGAGCAAAGCTCTATTACTTGCGTAACCTGACCGGCAAAGCTGCCCGAATCAGATCAATTGATTAAGCATATATCAATCAGATAATTCTTTGAAGGCCACTCTATTTTTGGGTGGTCTTTTTTGTTTGATGAAGGAATATCTTCCGGAATAAAGAGTATCGCGTTAATTATCTGCGTTTGCTCAACCGGCTAATCATCACAAACAACTCCATTCGTTACAATTCAGTTGATAATGACTTGAGGATTTCGTAAAATGGAAAGTAATTCAATACGACACAATGGATAAGCAAAAAAAAATAAGAAAACCTTTCGAAATCACCGGATTTTTTACCAAGAATCCCGGTAGAACAATATTATTCAGTTTTTTATTTATAATTCTATTGGGCTCGATCCTGCTGTCTTTTCCTTTTGCCACCAATGACAATGGACGCTTAAGCTTTATTGACGCGCTTTTTACTTCGACATCTGCGGTTTGTGTTACCGGGCTGATTGTTCAGGATACAGCCACGAAATTTTCCATTTTCGGAAAAATTGTTATCATGCTGCTTATCCAGGCCGGTGGACTGGGTATTATGATTATGTCTTACTTTGCCTCCTTTATTGTTGGTAAAAAATTCTCAATCAAAGAAAAAATGACCATGTCATATCTCTTAAATGTCAGTGACATGCGCAAGTTGACAGGGTCGATTGTCAAGATCATTGTCATCACTTTTATCATCGAACTTGTGGGAAGCCTGTTTCTCTACCTTGATTTTTCTGCCCTCTTCGGGCATGGAAAAAAAGCGCTTTTCTTTTCCTTATTTCATGCTATCTCCGCTTTTTGTAATGCCGGATTTGCCCTTTTTTCTGACAGTTTTATGCAGTATCGAGGAGATTTATCAATGAATCTGATCATCTCGTTACTGATTATTTTTGGTGGGTTGAGTTTTGGAGTAATGTTTAATGTTGTGGAAGTGCTAATGGCGAAGTTACGGCGTAAAATTTCCGGTGAATATAAATTGACCAAGTTGACCATCAATACAAAAATTGTTCTGATATATACAGGAATATTATTGTTTGCAGGAATGCTGATCTTTTACTTCTTCGAACACAAGTATATATTACTTGAGAAAGGGATCGGGACACAGTATCTGTCGTCTTTTTTTCAATCGGTTACCCTGCGAACGGCCGGATTCAACACACTGGACATTGCCAAATTGCAAATAAATACAATTTTGATCCTGATGGTTTTTATGTTTATCGGTGGTGCGTCAGGATCAACAGCCGGTGGTATCAAAGTGAATACATTTGGGATCATTGTCTCATACCTGCGTACAATCCTGAAAAATAAGACAAACCTGATCATAATGAACCACCATATTCGCAAACGCACAATAAACAAGGCATTTTTATTAATGTTTTTGGGATTGAGTGTGATTTTTACCGGCACCTTAATATTAACCGTTACCGAGAATTTCGCTCTGGAAAAGATTATTTTTGAAGTAGTCAGCGCCTTTGGTACCGTGGGACTTTCAATGGGGATTACTTTTTATCTCTCAATGATAGGGAAAATTGTAATTGTCGTCATCATGTTTGTAGGCAGAATCGGCCCGCTGACATTAATTCTGGCTCTATCAAATAAAGAAAAAAAACTGGAGATCAAGTACCCGGAAGGGCGCATGATCATCGGATAAATGCAGGAGTAACCTATGCCTAAAGAAAAAAATTTTGGTATTTTTGGTCTTGGAACTTTTGGATTGCAGGTGTGCAATACACTGGTCAGTAAAGGGGCAAAAGTTATTGCCATTGACAAAGGATCCGAAAAGATCGAAAAAGTGAAAAATACAGCGATTCAGGCCTTACTATTGGACAGTACAGATGAAGAGGCACTGAGCAATGCCCCGATTGAGGATATTGATGTGGCGATTGTAGGAATGGGTGACAGTATTGAGTCCAGTATCCTGACCACAGCTATTTTGAAAAAGAAAGGTGTGCCGAGGATTATTGCCCGGGCAATTTCTGATATTCACGAACGGGTATTGAAACAAATCGGTGCTACCGAGGTAATAAATCTGCAGATTGAAGAAGGCAAGCGACTGGCCAATAGCCTGATGTCACCAGAAGTGATTGATCGTATCGATCTTGGCAATAAACAGATGTTGGCGGAATTGATCGTCCCTCAATCCTTTGTCGGTAA
>CAYTLS010000377.1:0-3623 GCA_964438745.1 uncultured bacterium | reverse complement strand
CTGACCCAGGGGCCGAGTGCAATTGATGTTTTTTTAATTTTTATTTCTATTCCCGAAACAACCGTATCATCGGCGTCAACACAAAAACCGATGTCAGCAGACAGGCGCCAACGCCGATAAAGAGCGCGATTCCCAAACTGCCAAATCCGCGATAAGTGGCAAAGACCAGGGACCCGAAAGAGATCATGGTGGTAAAAGAGGTGATCACAATCGCCTTGCCTGTAGAACTGAGAACCTGGTTGATAGCCCCTTTGCCTTCTTTTTTGTAGCGATGCAAAATATGGATACCATCATCAATGCCGATTCCCAGAATCAATGGCAGCGCCATCACATTCACCAGTGTGATTTTAACACCAAACAGTCCCATAATTCCCAGCATCCAGATGAAACCGGATAAAAGCGGCAGCATCGCCAGAATTGTTAATTTCAGAGACCGGAAATCAATCAACAGCATCACAAAAACAACAATCAGGGTTAAAATAGCCGCGCGTTTACCATCCTGCCCGATAATATCAATCAAATAATAAAACATTGGTGGCAGCCCGGCAATCCGCGGCGTAATTTCCAATACATCCTGCGAAAAGGCTTCCAGATATTTAATATTCCACACATTGCCTTTTGGATAGACCGTGATCAGATAGCAGTTTTCCTCAGGGCTGTAATATTTATCTTTCGTAGAAGCCGGCAGCATCGCCAGCGTAATAGTTGTTGTGTCAGCCATATTCAGTGTGATTTGTTTATACGCGGATGCGAAATCCCGGCAAAAATGCTCCAACCGGTTATCCTGCAGGCGGGTTTCCATCAAATCATCCACCAGGGCGGTTATTTTACCTACCATATAAGGATGTGCCGCCAGTTCATTGAGTCGGTCCGCGAGGGCTGTCATGCGGTCAGTATTGGTCAAGGCTGTTTTATCAATCGCCGTGATAATGTTAGTAATGATTTTCTTGACCTGATCCGGATAATTTTCGGTTAAAACTTTATTGAGCATCTCCGTTACATTATCGATCTTTTCCTGGGTAATCTCACTACCCTCACCGGTCATTTCATCAAAATCCATCACAGCCCTGACAAAATTGGCTGATCCCACCAGTTGGGTGGCTTTTTGATCAACCATATCCTGGCCGCCTACAAAAGCAAGGTCTTGCAACTCAATAATATTTGCTTCCAGGCGCATTAACTGATCAATGATCGATTCTTTATAATTTGATGCTAATTTTTTATCGATATCACTCTGTTTCATTTTCTGGTGAATAGCTGCTATCAAGGGCTTTCTTTTTTCCTGCTTTTCCACCGGCGGCAAATAATCGGTAATCGACTGTACATAGCTGATGGATGGCTGTTCTTTGGCTTTCTGCGTAAAGGCATAATTTTCCTGCAAACTTTCCGCTGTCATCATGGTCGGGTCCGACGACATATTGTATTTATCGATCATCAGGTCATTCAATTCCACAGACTCAAGCCCCTCCGGCTCCATATTCAAATAATTATAATCAAATTCCACCCTTGTCATTGAATATCCCAGCACCACTGTCACAATCACGACAGCTGCCAGGGCAAACTTATAATTCTGATATATTTTTTCGCCGGTAGTTCCCAGGTATTGATATGAAATATCACTGGTTTTTATTTCCTTGTGCTGTTTTTTGAATATTTTCTCCCGGATAAAGTCACGGCCCTTTTCCCGGACAACTAAAAAGGTCGGTAAAATCAGTAACGTTGCTAACATCACCAGCAATAATCCGATGCCATTGACCAATCCAAATTCTACAATTCCGGCACTTCGTCCGGTAGTCAATGTCAGGAAAGCAATGGATGTTGTCAATCCACCGGTCAGAATGCCGGCTCCGGCTTTTTCAAAGGTAATTTGCATCGCATCGTCAATGCTTTCTCCTTTTTTCCGCATTTCTGTATAAACCGAAATAATATGGATCGAGAAATCTATGCCCAATCCCACTAATATAACCGAAACCATCGCCGTAAACATATTCAAGGTACCTACAATGAGATAGGAGACACCCATTGCCCAGATGATGCCAAACATCAAATTCAATACCGCCAGAAAAGGCGCCGCCACCATTCTGAAAGTTACAATAAACAGGATAAATACACCCACTAAAGCAAGCACAGTCAATAACATAGAATCTTCAGAAGAAGCTACAATCTCATCCCGGGAAAGGGTCATACCACCGGCCAAACCCGCTTTTATACCCGCCCGTTTTGCTTCCTGCTTGACCATCTCTTCTAATCCGTTGACGGCCGGCAATAATTTTTCCATATCCAGAATATTAAAGGTCGGCTCAGCCATGATCAACATAATTGACCGGTCGGGCGAAAACAAAAAAGGATTGCCAATGTTGATTGCTTCGGCTGCTTTTTTGCTTAACCGTTCATTATATTCCGGTTCAAAGAAAGCACGGCTGGTAAAGTCACTCCATGTTTCAATATTATCCAAAAATTGAACCGCTTCCCGTTCCTTCTGCATAGTGGAAATTTTTTCTTCTGAGCGTATGTACTCCTTTTCAAGATTATCGTTTAAATGCGTTAGAAAGGGCAAAAAGTTTGGGTCTTCAAAAAGTTGGCGGTTTCTGGACAGATTTTTTTCCTTCATTAACATCAGTCCGTGGTCACGAAAAAAATCAACAGGAAAACGAATATCAACCCGATCGTAATAGCGGTCATTAAAGGTTTCAGCGCCGGGGTCAGCCCCTTCCAGCACCGCCCGATGTTGCTCTTTCACCTTTTGGGAAGCATAATGCTCTATCCAGGGAGTTAACTTTTCAATTTTTGGCTTCAGATCGATGGCGAATTCTTTTAATTTTTCCTCTTCGCCCTGCAGAACAATGATCATCGGATTCGCGCCGGGAAAATTTTCAGTAACATAATTGAATTCCTTGAGCATCGGCGATGATTCAGGCAGCAGATCAGCCAGATTCATATTAATTTCCAGTTTTGATGAAAAATAGCCGGTAATCAGTGTCGCTATCAGGATTATAATGAGTGAGACACCGGTTTTCCTGGTGACAAAATTGGCCAGTTTATCAAATAGTTGTTGTCGCATTTTCCTTTTCCTTCGATTATAATTTTTACAAATAAAACAAAAACAACTGTCCCTTTAAAAATATGCCCGCAAACGGATTCTGCCACCGAGCTCCTGGTAACCAAATTCATCCCGCATCTCTCCCATGAAGATATTAGCCATAATCGTCAGTTCCACATTTTGATAGACCCGATAAAGAATCTGCGGATTGATCACGATACTCTTATCATCCAAATTTGTAATTGTCATTACAGAACCGTCGATCAAATCAGTAACCGGGATCATTCCCAGCATAAAAAAATAGTTTTTGTTCAGGCTTTTTTGCTGCCAATCATAATAGGCCAGATAGTCCATGATCGTTGTCTGAGCGGTTTTCGCGCCAAAATCATTATACAGGTATTCAGTCAAAATGTAGAGAGAGTTCTCAAAAGTATAATCGGCGCCAATAATATATTCGTATTTCAAATTATCATTGTCATAGTCCAACCGGTTGGCAGTAACCTCGGTTCTGAATCCGATCCCGAAAAAATCTCCTTCCATAGTCATGCCGTACAAATCTTTTGTGCGTTGCCGGTTGTTGAAT
>CAYTLS010000376.1:0-3623 GCA_964438745.1 uncultured bacterium | reverse complement strand
CCTGCCCAGTTGCGGCGGGCAACACCACCCATGACATCCCAGGAGAGACCTTTGGTGATGATTCGGTCGGCTTTTTCACTACCATCTAACAGAATAGCATTGCCGCCATTCGAGGAACGGCCGATACCAACGCCTCCGCCATTGGAGAGCACGACCAATGTCATGCCTCTGGCGACATTCCCGGCAAAGCATTGTACAGACATATCAGCGGTTGTTCGGCTGCCATCGTAAATATTTGCGGTTTCTCGAAATGGTGAATCGGTACCGGAGACATCATGATGATCCCGTCCCAACAAAATCGGCCCGATTTTACCTTCCCGCACCAATTGATTGAATTTGAGCGCGATTTCAATCCGCCCAATTTCATCGGAATAAAGAATACGGGCCTTTGTGCCGACTACCAATTTATTTTTTTCGGCAGTAGCGATCCAGTGGTGATTATCGCGATGCACCGAACTTTCATTTGGATCGATGCAATTCATAGCCGCCTGGTCGGTGGTATGGAGGTCTTCCTCTTTTCCGCTCAGACAGACCCATCGAAAGGGGCCAAAGCCCCGGTCAAAACAGACCGGGCCCATGATATCTTCTACATAGGAAGGCCAGATGAAGCCTTCCGAGGTATCCTGTTGATTGCTGGCAATTTCCTTCACACCGGCATCAAAAACCGAGGCCATAAATGAATTGCCATAATCCCAGAAGTAGGCGCCTTTGTCAGTCATTTTTTTGAGGACATCATAATGGCGCATGAGTGATTCATCGACTAAATTTTTAAATTTTTCCGGACTTTCGCGTAAAATCCTGCGACCCTCTTCAAAACTGTAGCCAACCGGTGTGTAGCCGCCTTCATAAACAGCATGACAAGAGGTCTGGTCAGAAATCAATTCAACAGCCACATCATTTTTTTCTAAATATTCCAGCAGATCAACAATATTTCCGTGATAAGCTATCGATACGGCTTCTCCCTTTTGCTTATATTCCTGCATCCAGTTTAAAATTTGTTCCAGATCTTTGGACACTTTGCTCACCCAGCCTTGTGCATGGCGGGTTTTGATACGACTTTCATCCACTTCAGCAAAAATACCGATTCCACCGGCGATTTCAGTTGCTTTAGGTTGCGCGCCGGACATTCCGCCTAAGCCTGAACTGACATAAAAAACACCGGTCAAATCTTTATGTTCGGGAATTCCCAAATATTTTCGTCCGGTATTTAAAACTCTGATATAGGTTCCATGCACAATTCCCTGTGGACCGATATACATCCATCCACCGGCAGTCATTTGTCCGTAATTGGTGACCCCCAATGCGGTAAGTTTTGCGAAATGCTCAGGATTATCCCACTTGCCAACCATCAGGCCATTGGTGGATATCACTAATGGCGCTTGCTTGCTGGAAGGGAAAATGCCCACCGGATGGCCGCTGCTGACCACCAGAGTCTGATCTTCTCGAATGGTTTTCAGGTATTTTTTGATCAACCGGTACTGCATCCAGTTTTGGCAGACCTGGCCGGTTTCGCCATAGGTCACAAGTTCATAGGGATAAAGGGCTACATCGAAATCGAGATTATTATCAATATTGACCTGTAACGCCCGGGCCTCAAGAATTCCTTTGTAATCATCAACCGGGCGTCCTTTGATTTCACCCTGAGGTCGATAGCGATAGCCGTAAATACGACCATGAGATTTTAGTTCTTGCAAAAATTCGGGTGCCAGAGTTTTATGTAATTTTTTAGGAATGTAGCGCAATGCATTTCTGAGTGCGATTTCAGTCTCTCTTTTGTTGAGATTGAATCCTCTTGATGGTGCCCGGCGGATACCTGCTTTAAAAACAGGATCCGGGGGTAATTTTTCGGATAATTTTATTTGTATACCTTCTGAAATATCTAAACGTTTCATTCTCCCTCCTCAATTTTTATCTATATTTAACCAATTTTATGAAAAAACTCTACTTAAATTAGTTGAAAATTTTATGGGATAAAATTAAAAATATTAAGCCTGTTTTCAAAACAATAGTCGCTTTATTGTTAAACCGGTGATAAATCGTAAGCTGTCCTAAAAGAAACAAAAATTATAAAAAATCAGAATTATTTTATCTTTCTTCGAAAAGGATAATTTGAATTGTCCTCTACATATTTTTACAACAGGACTCTTGGAGCAGGCTCACGAATGAGAAAATTAAACCCTGATTATATAAGATATTGCTTAGATTTTTGGGCTTAGGGAAGTTTAGCGAAATCTATATTGGGCTGTTCGTTGGTGGGCTGCCTGGTAAAAATCTTGCCGATCGGTGTGGTTTCATCAAAAAAGCCACAGTTTTTCATGAAAAATCTATCTGTTTCTACACCACCGCTGTAATCCATCCGGGCTTGTTTCCGGGCAGTATTATCGGCAGTAAATTTGACTTTAGTCATTTCGTGCCATTCTCCCTTTTTATCACAGATCCATTGATTTTGGTAATAGCCTTTTCGGCTGACATTTCCCATATCGGGAATAAAATTCTCCAGAAAGGAATGATGACGGGTCAGGTAAGTGGATGTTTTCGGGCGACGAAAACTGGCGATTAATTCCCAGTCGCCCTTTTCCGGTGCATAAAAATAAGCGGTATAATCCGTGAAATTATTCTCAACCGGTTCACCTTTCAATAAAAATCTATAAGTAGTACCGGCTTTCCACATAAATTTTTTATAACTCTGGCCACCGGAGCCTTCATTGCCAAATTTTCCGGCCTGAACATTTTGGCCTTTTTTGAGAAGCGTGATACGTTGATCTTCGGGAATTTCTTTGGGATTGTCGGTACGATAGGGACTCCAGACAGAAAAAAGAATACGGCGTTCGGTTTGAGAGTTAACCTGAATTCCGAAGTAACCTTCGCCAAACCCATTGGCCATGAAATATGAACCGATGACATCCTCTCCTTCCGGCACATTGATTTCATTGTAAAACCAGACTGCTTCTGCAGCATCTTCCGGCGGATAATAGGTCAGATGGACAGAGGGCCCGCGCCTACCCCAGTAGAATTCATCTTTGACATAATAAAAATCATCCTCCGTGACTTCATCCCCTGCCAGAATATTTTTGATTTCAGCATACATTTCACCTGTTTTGGAAATTCCCTGAATTGAGAGTTTCTGGTACCCGGCCTTGGTTATTTTAAAGGTGCCAATGTTTACTGTATCGAATTCTGTCGATTTTAGTGTTTTGGTATATGACTGGCCATTTAGGGTGAATCGGATTTTTGATACTCCCTTGGGAGCTTTTGCTACTATACCTAATCGTAAATCTCCGGTTTGATTGGTTTTAAAATAGGAATTGATTATTGTTTCGGGATGGCTCCAATTTTTCAATCCTCTTCGCGTAATGACCTTTCCTTGTGGATTTTCAGTCCAACTATTGCCTAAAAAAGGAATAGAATATGAATAGGAAATCTTGTTTTTTGAATGGCATTGAAGCGCAAGAATTAATAATAGAATTGAGCCGAAAAATTTGATTCTGGACATAAAAATACCCCTTTACTTAACAATTGTATCGGGGTAATTGTGTATAAAAAAATCGTGAAAATAATTTAATTTTCAAAGGAAAAAATTACTCGGTGGCCTTATGACCCCGCAGTACTTCCTTGATTGTATA
>CAYTLS010000375.1:0-3630 GCA_964438745.1 uncultured bacterium | reverse complement strand
CATGGATACTGTAACCGGTGAAACCCGCAAGTTAAAAACCCAGGGCTTTACAAATTACAACCTGATAGTTGTCGACCAGGCTTTAAAAAACAATTCTTACATTAGTCTTACCAATACCAATTTGAAAAGCAGTGAATATATGGCCGATGTTATCGCTACGGATTTTCGTTTTTTCACTGATAACCGGCTCTATTCATTACGCGGCAATGGCGCTGTCAGCAACCAATACGAAAACGATGACAACAATCAGGGGTACAGATATGATGTATCAGCCGGAAAAACCAGTGGCAAGCTTCAGTATGAGTATGATTTTGGCGTCATATCGGATACTTTTAATCCCAATGATATGGGGTATCTGCGACGAAACAACCGAATTCGTCATGATATGGACATTTCCTGGCGGCATTATCAACCTTTCAGCATTTTTCTGAGTATGTATAATGGATTCTCGATCGATTATAATCAGCAATACGATCCCAAAAAATTCAGTGAAATGCAGCTGCGATACAGTTTCCATTTTACGCTGCGGAATCACACCAACGCCTGGATAAACCTGGAATGGGTTCCGGTTGAACGTAATAATTTTTATGAACCCCGGGTGGATGGCCGCTATTTTAAAAAACCACGGGCATATAATTTTTTCACCGGAGTAAATACCAACAGCAATAAATTCTATTCTATTCGTCTGCGGACCGGTTTTTTTAAATCCTATGACAGTTCCCGGGATCAGCTTTGGAACCAGTTCAGTCTTACACAACAATTCAAATTCAGCAATCAATTCAATCTCAATTATCAGTTTCGCATTGTCAATGATATCAACGACTATGGCTATGTAGAATACGATGATACAGCCGACATTATCTATTTTGGCAAACGTAATGTGAAATCTCACACCAACACCCTTCAATCCAATTATATGTTCTCAGAAAAATCATCCCTGAATTTCCGTGTGCGCCATTATTGGTCATCGGCGAAATATGATAAATTTTTCACCCTGCAAGAAAGCGGCTACCTGGCTGATACCGATAATTATCAGGAGAATGCAGACATCAACTTTAATGCCTTTAATATTGATATGGTATACAACTGGAATTTTGCACCGGGAAGTGAATTGTCACTGGTTTGGAAAAATGCTATTTCCTTTACCGGCGAAAAGGTTATTTATAATCCACTCCAGAATTTAGAAAATACCTTTGCTTCACCGCAAATGAACTCGATCTCCATCAAGATCTTGTATTATCTTGATTATTTGAATTTTAAAAAGTATAATACTGCTTGAGATGAAAGCCTCATTAGAAAAGAATAAATTTACATCGGAAGTGGAACACTTCAATCGTCTGTTTGATATTCACCGGGAAAATCAGTCGCTGGATCATGTCAGTCAAATTTTGCACAGTTTTGCCCTCTTTCCCTATGAAAATGTCAGTAAAATTCTTCTGCTTCACAAAAATTTTGACCAACCGGTCATGCGCCATCCCGGCAATATCATTGAAGATTTTGAAAAATTCCGGCTCGGCGGCACCTGTTTTTCCCTGACCTTATATCTGAAAAAGATCATGGATTACTTTGACTATGATACCGATTTTCTATTGGCCGATATGAAGTCCGGTGACAACTCCCACACTGCCCTCAGATTAACCTTTCAGCAGGGTCAATACTTACTGGACCCCGGCTATTTATTAAAATATCCCCTGCGCATCGATCGCCAACAAATAAGCATGGATTCAGTATTTCTGGAAGCCGGAGAAAGTCCTGATCGATACATCCTTTACACCTTCAAAAACGGGAATAAGATATGGCGCTATTCATTTGAAAACAGGCCTGTGGATTTCCCGGAATATATTAAATACTGGCGCAATTCCTTTCATTGGATGACCATGCATGGCATCTGTTTGTCCCGAAAAACCGAGCACGAATTTTTATACATTCATAATAATTATCTAAAAAAAGAGTCGTCCAAAGAGAAGATCAAAGGAAAATTTAATGAAGATCTTTCTTTTATGATCCATGAACACTTTGGTATTCCCCGTGAACTCATTGTGCAGGCCAAAGCAGCTTTGGCGGACAATTTACATAATGACAAGGAACTCGGGTACCAGGTTCCCAAATGGGTCAAATAGAATTGGAGTAATCCCATGAAGCCACAGGAAATCACACCGGTAAAATATTTCATCGGCGCTCTGCACTCCTCGCAGGAGCTGCTGGAAAAATCCCTTGCAATAATCGCAGACCGTTTCTCTCCTATTGATCTGATGAGCGGGGACTATTTGTTTGAAGGAACAGATTATTATGAAGCAGAAATGGGCGCGCCTGTCTACCGCCGAATATTTTCCCTGGAAGAACTTCGTGATCCGCTTTTTCTGGCTGATGCAAAACTGATCTGCAATGATATCGAAGATGAACTGGCGATTGGAGGCAATCGAAAAGTCAATCTCGATATCGGTTATATTGATTTTAATAAAGTCGTGCTCGGTTCTGCAAAATATTGCGCCAATAAAATCTATATCGGCAAAGGCATCTGGGCCGATCCCGCTCTGCAATATTCCAAAGGTCAATTTACCCCCTATCCCTGGGCGTTTATGGATTTCAAACGGAATATTTATTATGATTTTATCATGCAAATCCGTATTCGTTACAAACTTCAGTTGCAAGGTAAAGTATAGTCCTTGTATACCAGCGGATATTTTTAGTTAACTGCATTATTCATGAAAATATGAACAATGCCCGCTTCGCGCCGATACGTTTTCGTTCGTCAAAAGCCGGATATTCTGATTGTTTCCAGTCGGTGGTTTTATTATATTTGATACAATTTTTATCAGGGAGAGATAACAAATGAGACGAAGATTTATCTTTATATTAACATTTTTTCTGGCTATTACCCTTTTCGGTGACAATAAGATCGAAAAAATTCAACAGGCCATCCAATCCAAAAATGCCAGCTGGGTCGCTGCTGAAAATCCGATTTCAAAATTAAGTAAAGCGGAATTCCGTCAATTGCTGGGTACCTACAGTAATGATATTCCGATTGATGGTGAAGCAAAACTGATCGCCTTGCCGATGCAAGATTCCATTCCGGCCAATTTTGACTGGCGCCAAAATAATGGTAACTGGGTAACAACCGTAAAAAATCAGGGAAGCTGCGGCAGTTGCTGGGATTTTTCAGCCGTTGGTCAGATCGAAGCCTGGTGGAAAATTCACTATGATTATCCGGATTCCAATATCGATCTGTCCGAGCAATATATACTCAGCTGCGGATCACAAGCCGGCAGCTGTGACGGTGGTTGGCCTTCTGCGGCTTTGGAATTTGCAACAAACAATTATCTTCCTCATGAAAAATACATGCCCTATGATGCTGATGATTCTGTGCCCTGCAGCAATATTGCCGAGGGTTGGAAAAGTTCTGCTGTCACGATTCCCGGCTGGGGCTATATTACGCTGGAAGAAGCCCAGGTCATCAATATCAAAAATGCGCTGTTGCATCATCCGGTATCGGCCAGTTATGATGTCTATGAAGATTTTGCCTATTACAATGGCGGGGTTTATGAACACACATGGGGCGAATATGAGGGCGGACATGCTATCCTGATCGTGGGCTGGGAAGACGATACCCAATCCTGGATCTGCAAAAAC
>CAYTLS010000374.1:0-3634 GCA_964438745.1 uncultured bacterium | reverse complement strand
AAGCCCTTGCCGAAGAATTACTCAGCATGGATTTTCAACTGACTTCCGGTGGGACTGATAACCATCTGATCCTGATTGACTTGACCAATAAAGATGTGTCCGGCAAAGCCGCTGAAAATGCCCTGGAAGAAGCAGGAATCACGACCAATAAGAACATGGTGCCTTTTGATAAAAGAAGTCCTTTTGTCACCAGTGGCGTTCGTATTGGTACGGCCGCACTGACGACCCGTGGTATGAAAGAAGCGGAAATGAAAAAAATTGCCACTTTTATTAATCGAGTGGTTGCTGACCATAAAAACGAAACGATACTGGAAACTGTCAGAAAAGATGTGCAGGAACTTTGTGACCAATTCCCGCTTTACCAGGAAATTAAGGTGTAAAATGAAATGTCCTTTTTGTTCCTCCACAGATATCAAAGTTGTTGATTCCCGTTCTGCCCAAAAGGGTAAATCCATTCGCCGGAGACGGGAATGCAGTGATTGTCATCACCGATTTACGACTTATGAGCATGTTATCGAAACACCGGTATCTGTGATTAAAAATGATGGTAGCCGCGAAGAATTTGATCGCACAAAACTGGAGCGCAGTCTGAAAATCGCCTGCAACAAACGTAAGATTTCCTCAGATATTATTGAACACATTATCAAAAATATTGTCTCCAAAGTTGAGGATGTTGGCAGTACGGAGGTTAAATCCTCATTCATTGGCGAACTGGTGATGGAATATTTGAAAAAATATGATGATGTGGCTTATATCCGGTATGCATCGGTATATAAAAAATTTAAAGATATCAATGAATTCCGCGATCAGATCGAACACTTTTCTAAAGATGAATAGGAACAAAGAGAGATCGTTTTTAGTATACAAGGCGATTCTATGAAAAAAGAGATTTTGAATATATTAGCCTGCCCGAAATGTAAAGGCCAATTGGAATTGAAGGCCGATGAAACGGGAATCATTTGCAAAACTTGCGAATTATTATTTAAGATTGAAGATAACATTCCGATATTGCTAATAGAAAAGGCAGAAAAGTATCAGGAATCCTAAATTATCTTGATTTATGAACTTTTTTGATGTAATTTCGACAAATTTTAGGAGAAAAAAGAAACGAAACAATTGCTAATTATTCCCTGTATTTTCTAATATAAAACCTATCAAACTTAAATTTACATTAAATTTTGAAAAATTCTGTAAATTCTTTAAATCTTTATATACCGAATTATTGTATTCGGTTTTTTATTACAAGGAGGAATTTTAAATGAAACGTATATTTTTTAGTCTTGTGATAATTTCTGTTTTATTATCCAATGCTTTTGCCAGTAGTGAAGCCGGTGCTATCTGGTTGTTGATAAATCCCGGGGCCCGTGCCAGTGGGATGGGAGAAGCGGGTGTCGCAGTTGCCGACAATGCCGATGCTACCTATTATAATCCTGCCGGACTTGGCTTTTTAGGCGGCAGAGAACTCTCTTTGATGCATGTTCAATGGCTGCCGAATCTGGCTGATGACCTTTATTATGACTTTATTGCCTATCGTCATTATGTTAAAGATATTGGTACTTTCGGAGGGAATATCTCTCTGATGAACCTGGGTGAACAGACCGCCACGGATGAGCAGGGGAATAACCTGGGAACTTTTCGTTCCTATATGGTATCCACCTCTCTTTCCTACGGAACACGGTTGAATCGGACATCTTCTTTCGGTGGTAATTTTAAAATTATTCATCAGCATTTAACAGACATGCTGGCCGGTGAGGAAAAAGGGAGTGGTCAGTCCACTAATTTTGCCTTTGATATCGGCTATATGAAAAAAGAGTTTTTGTTGAGAAATCTTACTTTTGGCGCTAATATCGCTAATATTGGGAATAAAATATCTTTTGTCGATGTTGAGCAAGCAGACCCGATGCCCACCAATTTAAAAATTGGTTTGAAATATGACATTTATCGTAAGCATAACAAGTTTTCCATTACCTACGATATTAATAAGTTGCTGGTGGCCTCATATCCTGACCGGGACATTGATGGTAATCAGTTAGTTGGCGGCTGGGATGAAGACGGTAATCGTAATCCCGGTGGTGAATACAACGAAGATGGCCAGCGTGAAGGTGCCCATACCGATCCCTGGTACAAAGCTGTATTTACCTCATGGGTGGATGACTGGCTCTTGGTTCATGATTCCAAACACGATGGTCTTGGTGAAAATGATGAAGACGGCGATACTGATGACGGTTCACTTTCCAATGAACTGGAATCCCTGGTTCATAATTTTGGTGTAGAATATTGGTATAATAGCCAGTTTGCCATCCGTATGGGCGGTATTTATGATAAAGAAGGCGATATTCGTCTGGATAACGGGCTGCCGATCCTGACCTTTGGAGCCAGTTTAAGAATTGCCGGCCTGGGAGCGGACTTTGGATATACCTATGGTGAATCCGGTCACCCCCGAGCCAATACCATGTTTTTCTCGATCAGTATGACACTGTAGCATAACATATAAAGAGCTATTACAAAATGAAAAAATATACATTATATATTCTTACCACATTGCTTTTTTGCAATTTTGCAATGGCCGGCAATATATTGCCCTTGAAAAAAAGCAATCACTCTTTGGCAATGGCCAGCAAAAAAAACCTTGATAATGTTCGGGTTTGCGCCTTGCGAGTGGAATTTCAACAGGATGATAAAGATGTAACCACCGGGGACGGAACCTTTCTTTACGAAGCGGAAACCCCGGATACCTTGAACAGCCGGTTCAAAGTCGATCCGGTTCCACATAATCGCGCCTATTTTTATGATCATTTGCGGTCTTTGGCCAATTTTTATACGCATGTCAGCAATGGCAATCTGACCATAGATATTGAAAATTCTGAAGTCTATCCGTTACAAGATAGTGAGACCTTTACACTTTCGCGGGAAATGGATTATTATCACCCCTTTCTGGAAGAGGATTCTATTGATATCCGTCTGGCGGAACTTTTTATCGAAGCGGCCACAATTGCCGATGAATCGGTGAATTTTTCTGATTACGACGTGGTGGTGGTCTTTCATGCCGGTGTGGGGCAGGATTTTTCTTTTGATTTGGACATCACCCCCTATGATATTCCCTCCGCCTATCTGAATGCTGATGATATCAAAAAGGCGATGGATGATCAAGCGAATTTTCAGGGTGTTGTGGTTGATGATGGCAATACTTTTTTGAATGAATGTATCATCCTTCCGGAAACTCAGAATCATACACTCTACGAGCGTTGGGATGAAGTTTTTAATACTGATAATGGTTTTGATTACCAGATCGGACTGAATGGCACTTTTGCTTTTATGTTTGGTTTTTACCTGGGAATTCCGGGGATGTATAATACGGAAACCGGCGATCCCGGTGCCGGACGATGGGAAATGATGGATCAGGGCTCAGTCAATTTAAATGGCCTTGTTCCGGCCATGCCAAATGCCTGGATCCGTGAATACATGGGCTGGATAAAACCAGTCGAAGCCAAAACTACCACGAATGTCAGACTTGCGCATGCTGAATCCGGTTCGGATACCCTTGCCTGGAAAATACAAATTGATGATGATGAATATTTTCTGGTAGAAAACCGTAATAATTTTCTGTATTCCGGCTGGAATCTGGATAGTATCC
>CAYTLS010000373.1:0-3639 GCA_964438745.1 uncultured bacterium | reverse complement strand
ACTGTAAAGGATAATTCCTATTATCCGGTTTTTATAAAAATGGCAGATAAACAGATCCCGAATCGGGAGAATTGTCTGTTACAGGAGGCTAAAACATACCTGAGTAGTTACAAATAATCTATTTCCAACCCTGGGGAAATGATTAATGATTAGACTTAGTTCCGGTTTGTAGGTACTGGGCTACGGTGTTCATTAATAATTCAGGTTATCAGGAAGTATCTTTGACAGGAGCAAAGTACCTGAAGTCGTTGGCATAAACTATATTTTTTCGCAAGGTTTTTGTTATTCTGATCGCCAGGTTTAATTTGGAAGTAGTAATAAGATTATATAAATTAATCGAAAAATAAGTGGCAATTAGATAAAACCAGCCCATAAAACAAAGGGGAGAAAAAATTTGAAAAAGATGCTTAGTGGGATTGGAATATTTTTGCTTATCACTAAAATTATTTTGGCACAGAGCGCCGGCGCTGTCTGGCTGCAAATACCTTCTTCAGCGACATTTTCCGCAATGGGAGAAATAGGTGTCTGTTTACCCGATGATGATATTTATGCTGAATTTTTTAATCCGGCTAACGGAATATCCGGCTATGAAGGCATCAGTCTGAATTATTCTGAAAACAACATTCGGTGGTTGCCTAATTTAGCCAATGATTTGGTTTATGATAATTATGTTATCGGCCTTGGATTACTACCCAAAAAATCACCCTTTCAACTGGTGCTGACAAAATCCCGGCATTTTCTTAATCGGGGTCAAAACATGGCAACCGATGAACATGGTAACTATATCGGAAGTTTTAACCCCCATATGGAGTCCGAAAATATTGGATTTGCAGCAGGATATTCCAGTAGGTTTGTTTTGCCTTTCGATATTTCAGTTGGTTTTGAACGGAAACGGGTTATTCAGAACTTAGCAGACCATATTTATCAACCAATTGATAATGGTGAAATCACGGCGCTGAAATCAGAAAATATTTTTTATGACGCGGGTTTGCTGGTATCTATCCCGTACCAAAAAAGTCAAATAAAGCCGGAGGTAAATTTATCTGTTACACCAAGTCTTGGGTACAGTATATCCAATTATGGTGATGAGATTTATTTTACTGAATTTTCCAAAGGTGATCCCGGCCCACGGTTGGCGCGGTTTGGTGTATCGATCACCGCTAAATTGACCCACCAATCGGGATGGAATTTACTGACCTATAAAGGCGGACGTGCAGCAGCGGACTTACTGATCACCAACCAGGATAAGCAGGGAGATTTTGATTACCAAAGAGGACTTGGTGATATAAATATAGCAGACCATATTCTGCTGACCAGAAATCGGGATGGTCTTGAACTACACCGTGGCAATGAACTTGAGTTTCTGGACCTTCTGGCGATTCGATATGGAAGACGGATAGATAAGCAAGGGGATGCTAACCTTCATCAATGGGGGCTTGGACTGCAAAGTGATGGCATTTTTCATCTGCTGAATTATTACACCGGTAAACAAGAGTTCAATATTTTACCCTATTATCTGAGCATTGAATGGAATTTTGCCCGTTGGGTGGAAGAACCGGGGCATCCTTTGGATGATATTGAATATCGTGATTTTACATTGCGTGCCAGAAACCTGAACAAATTATTTACCAAAGACGCCGACTATTTTCAGGGACTCGATCGTTCCGATGGGTTTTTAGATCAGAACATATTAAGCTCTTTCAAAGTGATCTTTGGCGCGAATCTGTCAAAAATTAGGTTTAAAGAGGATCATCGAAATGAAGAGTGGGAGCGATCCTGGTTAACGGGATTTACCGCCGCTATCGAGAGTAAGCTATATTTTCTGAATTTTGGTCTGGGATATGATCGTCGCGGCAGCACTTTTTTGGAAAGCGACTGGCCTACCGGTGATATTCAATTGGTGGCTGACTATCTCACTATTTATTCTCATTATAGTTTTGATGTTGGCGATCGACTGGTTCTTTTTGCCGGAATAGAAAGCGGGTATCCCTTAAATATAGAATACAGATTTGATAAACATGATTATGAAATGGATCAAACAGAGATGAAAATGGATATCGGGTTGATAGGCGGAATTGATATACGGTTAATTAAGAATTTAGGTATTCGTTGTAATTATTATCATGGACTTGGTCGGGTCTTGGAAAAGCCGGCCGAAAATTTTAAAAACCAAACAATCGGTCTGAAAACCTTTATAGATTTTTAAACGCTGGGTAACTACTCCTTTCAAGTGGTTGATGCTGTCCCAAAAGCCTACCACTACTGTCATGCTGAGCCTGTCGAAGTAGACAGTTCTTGAGCAGAGAATGTCACTTTGAAGTCACCCTTCGATCCCGATCTATCGGGAAGGATGACAGATTCTACCTTTTGGGTCAGCCTCACAGGTTTACCTTTGAAATGGTGTTCTTGTGGTATCCTTTATATCCATTACACCAGACAGCCGCCGGATCGCAAGGTTTTACGTGTTAAGATTTAAACAAGGGGCAGATGCCCCTTGTCCATAGATTTAGTAATTATTTTTATTCGTGATCATTCGTGTAATTCGTGGACGTTGTCAGAGGCCACGAACCAGGCAGATTAGTAATCCTCCAGGTGAATAAATTCGCCGGTTTCAACCCATTGTTTGGGGCGTAGCAATAGTTCAATAATATTATCGATTAAATGGAAATGACGTTTTTCCTCATCAGCGATTTTTTCGAGCAATTTCTTCTTTTCATCACTATCAACTTCTTTGATTTTATCTTTATATAGATCAATGCTTTTCTGTTCAATCTCTCTGGCTTCCCGATAGAGGTCGATTTCTTCTTCTTTGGAAACAATTTCGATTTTTTTATCCTGCATATCCTGAAAAATATTTTTAGAAGTTGTTAGAATTTTTGTCTCTTCCATCTTTATGTCTGATTTTTCTTTCATCTTTTCCAGAATTTCACGATGCTTCACCTCATCATCGGCCAGCATATTGAGAATATTTTTAAAGCCCGGGTTATTGGTCTTTTTTGCTAAGTCACGATAAAAATCTTCTCCATCTTTTTCCATTTCAATTGCATAATCAAATATCTTCATGTATCCTCCTTAAATTTTGAATTTAATTTAAGATAGACATTGTCTGTGAATAACTCAAATTTTACTATTTTTAATAATTGGTATTCATGATAGTGGATTTGTTTTTTATAGAGTCTGTTTTATTATTGGTATTAGTGGGTACTCCTAAAATTGGTTTTAAATGATCAGGGCGTTCTATAAATTTGGGCTGATGTAGAGCGAATATCTGATTCGCTTATCCGATAATTCAGTCGATCTGAATTATTGGATTTTTTCGTAGCTACTCAGGGTTTTTCTTACTGTAAAGGATAATTCCTATTATCCGGGTTTTTATATAAATGGCAGATAAACGATCGGGAGAATTGTCTGTTACAGGAGGCTAAAACATACCTGAGTAGTTACATTTTTTCCTTTCGGATAAAAATCAAAAACGAATATGTTTGCTCAAAATTCCTAAATATTTCAAGTATTGTAATTTTTTAGCGGTTCTCTCAAAAGTAAAATTTTAAATAGTTTTAATTATATTAAAATTTGCGTGTGATAGGGTAATTATTTTTTTCGCTTAGGAATAATATTGGAGAATTAGTTTTTTTTTTT
>CAYTLS010000372.1:0-3642 GCA_964438745.1 uncultured bacterium | reverse complement strand
GGAGAGGCTGTGGGTACTATTTTTACTTTGGCATTGTTTATTGGTAAATATTGGTCGCCCAGTGAAGCGATATAATTATAACTGACATACTCATATTTTGACTTGACTCGTCCAGCCAAAAGACTTTGGTTAATGGTTTCATCAGTGAAATATTTCACAAAGCTGTTGGCAATGGCCCAGGCTTCTTTCTTTCTGTAATCCAGGTTTTGCAGGCGCCAGGATTCCGGAATATAATCGTGAAAGGAACCTTCGGATAATTGTCCCGGCATTTGCAGGTTTTTCAATACACCCAGGTAGGGACGGCCGGTTCCATAAAAATCAAAATCACCACGAATATGCAGAGAGGTTGTCCGGTTGGCGGTTTTAAGTAATTTTCCCATGATATTTGAGATTTCCAATGCCGCATCCCAGGTGGGATCAGTGTCCCATCCCTGAAAAAGCATCAATGTATAATTCATACTTCCATTGTAGCCATTTGTGTGTATGGAATGGAAAATATCTGCATTATTGGAATTCGCTATTTCTACACGCTGGGACAGTGACGGATCATCAGGATAATGGTTGCCATTTCCGGTACGCGTTAAAACAACTTCCGCGCCCAGGGCTTCCAGGTATTTTTTAACAGCCCTGGCTTTGGTCAGGTTGCCTTCCGATTCCCAAAATCCAGTGGTTGGAATATATCTGTCATCACTTTCATGCCCTCCGTGTCCGGGATCAATACAGATTTTAATACCTGACATATCCTGGGCAAAAATCATTGATGAGAATATTAATAATAGAAAAATATATTTAATCGGTTTCATTTTTACTCCTGAATCTCAACGGTTAACATTTCAATATCACCCGAAATTGTATGGTAAAGGATATTGTTTTCCACAGGTGACCATGTGGGATACATTTCGATCTTATTCTCAGTTGTTGTAAGGGGAAAAGTCTTTTGTGTAGCCACATGTACCGCATTGATGTCGGAAGAGGTAATATAATGGCCATCATCTTTGTCTGACATATAAACAAACCATTTACCATCGGCGGACCAGTTGGGATAATTGGCGTTTTTAATATTCAGTAATACATTTCCCTCCAGGTCTGTCACAAAGGTGCCGCGCCCGGCAACAGTGAATAAAATTTTATCCTCATTGGGTGACAAAGACCCCCAGATGTAATGGCCTTCGCCTACCGGGTTAAGGATTGATTTCTCACCGTTTTTTTCCAAGTACAGATTGGAGTTTTCTGTAAAGATATTTAATTCCACAGCAGTCGGTTTTTCCAGCAAACAGACATTATTGTCATCTTCATAACTAATAGTAACCGGCATATCATCTTTTTTATAAACAAACATTTTGTTTCCAACGGCTTTCGGAGGAGAAATGTCTCTTTCATTCTCGATGATATTTTCTATTTTTTTATTTTCAATGGACTGGTGGGCGATGGCAAAATGTTTTCTTTTATTCACCATTTCATCATGACGAAAAAACACCCGGTCGCCATCTTTAGAAAAGACCGGTTTGTAGCCGGCGCCGCGCAGGTCATTGAGTTGTACTGTTTCATTGGTATTTTTATCATGAACCCACAGGCCGTTATAACCGGTGGAGGTAAATAATATCTTGTTGCCATCCGGTGAGAACTGTGGAAAAGCATATTCGGTTTGATTGTTTTTTTGGGCAATCACTTGAGTCTCTACGACCTTGATCGTCTGAGCAAAAGTCAGCCCGATTAATACGAGGAGTGTTAATGAAATTTTTCTCATAGAGTCTTCCTTTTTGTTGTTATTTTAGTAGTATACATTTCTCGGTTTTTGTAAATCGCAATTGGCCACTGGACGGGTCAAATACATTTAATTTGTAAACATAAAGGCCGGAACTTTGGTTCCCGGCATGCCAGGTGTGCTGATAACGCCCGGCTGTTTTTTTAGACTTAACCAATGTCTCTACATGACGGCCGGTGATATCATAGATTTGCAATTCAACAAAGGCTGGATGTGGAATTTGATACCCAAAATTGGTGGTCGGATTGAATGGATTTGGATAGTTCTTTTGCAATCTATAGGTTGTGAGTCTGTTTCTGTTATGCTCTTCTGTTGAACTGGGGGCGTTAAAGTATTTCATTGCCGCATAGATGATTTGTGTGCGTTTATCTTCAGGGTAGACGGTTTCCAGCGGAAAGGTCAGATAGATCAGTTTGCCGGGGGTCGTGCCGCCGGGAAAGATACCGCTATACTCGATTCCCGCCACCCCATTTTCAGTGCTGACTTCATCAAAGGTCATGCAGGCGGTGGAGCCGTTGACCGGTTTAATGGCATCAGGGTAGTCCACATCAATGGTGCCGTGAGTGCCATCATCGAAATTTACCTTTCCCAGTTTATTGAAGACTGTACATTCAATGGAATTGGCAGCATAGTACTCACCTCGTTCATCAAAGGGAGCATCGCTGTAATATCGGGCTTTCAGAAAATTGTGGTAAAAATTCTTGTCGGCTGCGGTGGGATGGTCGGATTTTCCTTCCAGATCCCAGCCTATCTCAGAGCCGGTGACAAATAAGTTGCCGCCCTGGCGTAAAAATTCCTTTATCAATCCCTGTTCAGTGGAATTAAAGGTATCGTCAGCGGAACTTTCATCCCCCAAAATCCAAATCACTGAGTGAAAATCTGTCAGCGCGATTTTATTATGGTATACCGATTCATTTTGCACGTAGGAAAATCCATAGCCATTTTTTGTAATCGGATCTGCCAGCCGGGTAATATAATTATGGCTTGTGTTGGTCGACCGGTCAAACCCGTTCACAACCAAAATTTTATGGGAATTATCTGAGGGAGCCGCGGCAAAGACTTCTCCAGGCAGGATCGATGCGCTCTCTTCATTTTTTGCCTGAACTTTGAAATAGTAGGGGGTGTTTTTCGCTAAACCTGACAGCGTCGCTTCTGTCACTGTGGTGACCAGCGAATCATTCAGTGAATCTTGATGAGTGCCGTAATGGATAAGATAGTGGCTGGCTTCATCAACACCATTAAAGGCGATCTTGATTTCTGTTTCGCTATGCCCCCGCAATGTCAAATTTTGGGGTGATGGTATTGCCGCGCCTTCCATATTACGATAAAAAACCGGTCGGTATTCGGTCAGTCCATAGGGATAATGGATCGAGTAGTCCACTTTCCAATCAGTAGTACTGGCCGCTGCTTCCACACATTTCAAGGAGCCATTGTCATTATGTTTGACAAATAAGATCACATGGCCATGCCGGTGAATCGCGTCCCCCGGTTTAAGGTCGGCCCAGGAATTATATTGCTGGACAATAGCGCCATAAGTGGGATTATCCATCATTCGTGTAGAATAATGATTATTCAGTTGCCAGCAGCGACTGACATAGCCGCTGCAATCCACGCCACGGGCATAGTTCGACCCACCGCCGTCAGTATAAGTATCACCGGCATAATCACCCTCTCCCAGGCCGCTGTCAAATTTTGGCAGCAGATCAAAGCCACCCCATTTGTAAGGCACGCGTTGATTGGTGCCAATTTGTATCCAGTCAGCGGTCAATATTTTATCGCCGTCAGGAGCGGTAACATAATCCGGTCCTGTCAGGTTTTCTTCCTTGCAGGTCCATTCATGCTGCACATAAGTGTCGGCAATCGCTAAGGTTTGTTCC
>CAYTLS010000371.1:0-3647 GCA_964438745.1 uncultured bacterium | reverse complement strand
ATGGCGTTCATAATTTTCGATACCCGAGCAATGACCGATCTCTTCAATCATTTCCAGGTCAAAATTTGTGCGCTGCTCAAGCCGGGCCGCCTCCAAAATTTTCCCTTGTTTATTGAGTTCATCCAGGCGGATATCCAATTCCTGGCGAATGGTTTTCAGGGCTTTATTGGTTGATTCACTGGAACTGACAAAATGTTTTGCCGGAAAAAGGACGATTCTGTCCAGTTCTGATATTTTTTTATTGGTAAGTGTATTGAATGCGTGTATTCGATCCACTTCGTCACCAAAGAACTCCACGCGATAGGCAAATTCTTCATAGGCGGGATAAATATCAATCACATCCCCCCGGGCGCGGAATTGTCCCCGTTCTAAGGTCTGATTGGTGCGGGAATAAAATATATCCACCAATTGGGCAAACATTCCGCGAATATTAATCTGCTGCCCCACTTCGATTGTGACGACAAACTTACCATATTCAGTGGGTGAACCAATACCATAAATACAGGAAACACTGGCCACCACTATAACATCCCTGCGACTCATCAGGGAAGCAGTGGTCTTTAACCGCAAACGATCAATCTCATCATTGATCGAAGAATCCTTTTCAATGTATGTATCGGTAACCGGCAAATAGGCTTCTGGTTGGTAATAATCATAGAAACTGATGAAATACTCAACAGCATTTTCCGGGAATAATTTTTTGAATTCTCCATATAACTGAGCGGCCAGTGTTTTGTTATGACTGATCACAAGGGTTGGCTTTTTTACTTCCTGGATCACATTGGCCATGGTAAAGGTCTTGCCACTACCGGTAATACCCATCAGAGTTTGGAATTTATCGCCGGCATTGAGGCCTTTAGTCAGCTCATTAATAGCTTTTGGCTGATCGCCGGTTGCCTGGTAATTGGTATTTAATTTAAAATCTGACATTTCGTCAGGAATATACTCATATTTTTAACAACTATCAATAGAAACCCGGAAGTAGAATGCTGAGATTAATCTGTTTTTTTGGCATAATTAACAATAGGCTTATCGATTATCATTAGCAAAAATGAGGTTTTTATTGATATTTAGAGTGATTTCACTTAATATCAATGGCAAAATATTTTTAGGTGAAATCCATTAATCTTAGTGTTGGAGAAAAAAATGAAATTTATAAATGTTGTCGCGTATTTAGTGATTGTAATGATATCAATGTTACTCGTTGAATGTGGAGACCCTATGATAAAAACAAAAGCACCAGATCATTATGTAAAAAAGGAACTGGAAAAATTGGCCCCTGTCGCTATCCAGGCCGATCTTTCGCAACTCACTGACAATGAAAAGCAAGTGATTATGAAACTGGTCGAAGCCGGAAAAATAATTGACCAGTTGTTTCTTTTACAGGTGGACCGGGACAATCTGCAAATACGCAGGGAATTGGTAAGCATGAGTGATTCTAATAAGGAATTATATCTGCAAATGTTTGATATTATGTTTGGCAGTTGGAACCGTCTGAAACATAATGAACCTTTTTTGAATTCTGAGAAGAAGCCTGCCGGCGCCGGATTTTATCCCACTGATATGACGAAAGGGGAATTTGAAGCGCATTTGAAAAAAAATCCGGGTGACCGCAAATTATTCGAAGATACCTTCTCTGTAATTGATCGCAAAAAGGGACGATTAACCGCCATCAAGTACCATGAATATTATCGGGAATTCGTTCAGAAACTCAGCCAGAAACTAACAGAAGCGGCAAATATGGCAGAGAATGAAAATCTTAAAGTTTTCCTGCATCAACGATCCGCTGATCTTTTAACCGATGAGTATTATGAAAGTGATATGGCCTGGATGGATTTGGATGGGAAAATTGAAGTCGTAGTTGGGCCCTATGAAGTTTATGAAGACCAGTTATTCAATTATAAAGCAGCCTATGAACTCTTCCTATGTATTGTTGATCTGGATGCCAGCCAAAAACTGGAAGCGGCTTCCAAATATCTGGATGATATGGAAGATAATTTACCGATTCCAGATGAATACAAAAATTTCGATCGGGGATCTTCTTCGCCTGTTAAGGTGGTTCAGGAGATCTATACCGCGGGAGATACAAAAGCCGGTATACAAACCGCTGCGTTTAACCTCCCAAATGATGAACGGGTTCGTGAAGCCAAAGGCTCAAAAAAGGTGATGCTGAAAAATATCACCGAAGCAAAGTTCAATAAAATATTAATACCTATTGCGAAAAAAATACTCGCGCAAAAACCTCTGGAAAATGTCCGGTTCGATTGTTATTTCAATCATATCCTGATGCATGAAATCAGTCATGGTTTGGGGCCGGGTACTTTAACCTTAGCCGATGGCTCAGAAACAACTGTGGCCCGGGAATTAAAGGATGTATATTCAGTAATTGAAGAATGCAAAGCAGATGTCTTGGGTCTGTACAATTATCTTTACATGATGGAGAAGGGGATTTTCGAACAGGACCGATATGCAGCCTATGCCAGTTACCTGGGAGGAATGTTTCGATCCATACGCTTTGGTATCAATGAAGCCCATGGTGGGGGAGTCGCGATACAATTCAATTATTTGCTGGATAAAGGAGCATTTTATGTTGATGAAAATGAAAAGTTGAATGTTGATCCTGATAAAATTGAAGCGGTCATCAAAGAACTGGCAAATACAGTATTGATTATTGAAGCAGAAGGGGATTATGACTCTGCTAAACAATTGATTAGCCAATATTCAATTATGACCCCCCTGATGGAAAAGATCATTGAGGATTTAGAGACATTACCGATAGATATTCGACCGGACTATGAAATTTTGAATCAATAAAAGATATAAAATAAAAAAGGTCACTGGGGAAGTGACCTTTTTTAACGCAACTGTTAATGAAATAGCCTTCCCCGAATTAAAGAGGGGATAGTGAGGGATATTACGGCACATCCGGGGAAGGGGAGGGGATTTTTTTTCTTATTATCAAAAGGCAAGGATTATAGTTACAACTTTTATGCCAAACATCACATTTGTTTTAAAGGGCATTGTTCTCGTCGGGCTAAAACATAGACAAAAATTTCACTATAAGTTTAGTAGGAAATTTTGGCAAAGACTGGAAAAATATTCGCATTTTTTAGGAAAAACTGCTATTTATTAGAATTTTTTATTGAATTTTTGACAATATTACCGATAATTTATTTGATTAATGTAGAGGCATTCATGAATAAAATATTTCTTGTAGACGATGATATGGAATTATTGGATTTGCTTCGGGATTTTTTAACAAATCATGGATTTGAAGTGATGACCAATGATGATGGAAAAAATATTCTGGAACAAATATCGAAATTTGAGCCCAATCTGGTTGTTCTTGATGTTAATTTACCGGACACCAATGGTTTTGATATATTGCGTATCATCAGAACCAATGCATTAACCACGGCGCTGCCGGTGATAATGTTGACTGGAGAAGATGACGTCAATTCCCAGGTTAAAGGATTAACTTCCGGAGCTGATGACTATGTATTAAAACCCTTTGATTTGAATGTCTTGTATGCCAGGATATTAAATTTACTGAATAAAAGTCTGGAAAAAACCAGAACTAAATATGATCAAAAAAATCTTTTAAATCATTTAATTACTCTATATTCAAAACGTAACTATGAGATATA
>CAYTLS010000370.1:0-3648 GCA_964438745.1 uncultured bacterium | reverse complement strand
CATCCCGATAGTCCAGCGTATCGGTTTCCAATAAGTATATAGCGAAATTATTCTCTTCATCGCTTTTGGATGGATTTGAACAGGATAATAATATAAAACAGATAGTGGTAAATAGGATTTTTTCTTTCATATTCTATTCCTCAGCACTGAAATATTTTGCTTTGAATTTTCCGCCGCTAGTATAGCCGATAAATGAAATATAAGACCATTCGCCGGTAATTTCACCATTTTCATAATATCCCCGCAGAAAAATATTATGGTCCCTCCAACCCGGATGTAAATTACACCAAAGCGTATCATTATCAATTCCTCCTCCTAAATCTCCCTGACCAAAGTGTGGGTGATCAGTTTTCCCAGCAGCAACGGCATCCATCTCCCAACTACCAACCAATGAACTATCCTCGCCAAAATGTAATCGTAATTTTCCACTGACAAAGAGATCATCATTATCATCATATCCTGAATATTTATAGATACCAGGTTGAAATTCTTCGTAAATATTGTCGCTTTTAGTTGTGCTTTCGCAGGAAACAAATATAGAGAACAGTGCAATGATGGATAGGGCATTCAAATAGTATTTTAACTTGGATGAATTTGACACCAATCCTCGGAGGTTTTTAAAACCTCGGAGGATTTTACCAGAACCCTCTGAAAGGTGGTTTGCAGACGCTTTACCTCTTTCAAATGTTCGTAAAACTCTGAAATTTTGATCTTTAGTATATGAATCAACCATTGCGAAGGTCTTTGACCCTGCCCAATTAGCAGGCAGCCATTCGCAAGGTTTCCTATTTTTCCAGTTCATTGATCCTCCCGGTGAATAGAATTGTTCCATTTTCCCGCTCGCGAATCGCCAGCAGGAAAGGCCGATTGACTTTCATGACGATATTTTCCGGCATCACACTGGTCACTCTCATGCTAACAGAAGTTACCGCAGCGGCTTCAGAGCCCTCCTCGTTGACTTTCAGATAGGTTTTGTGCAAGACCTGGTCAATGACTAGTTGACGGCCATATTCCGGGCTCATGGCAGTGAAATCCGCTACCGCTGCATCAAAAGGCGCATTTAGTCCCAATGCTTTAAGGACCTTTGTTAATTCCTTCTTATATTCTAACTCGAATTTTGGCAGATAAAGTTGGACCTCCCGCTTTCTCATATTGCTGAGCATGGAGGCCCAGTCATCAGCAGATAATTGCTGCAGATAGTTGTCAATATTCTCAGACTTCTTCGGCAGTAATACCGTCATACTGAATTTTTCATCACCATAGGGCAGATCGATCACCTGAATTTTATCGTTTTCCCAATAATTAAACTTATCTGTCTGGGACATCATATCAACCTTATTAACTGACCCATCCTGGCAATGAAAATCATCTTCGTAAGTATTGGACTTTTTGAATTTACTGGACCAGTCACCCTTGAAATAGAGGGCGTTGATGAGATACATGATCACATCGCTCGGGATTTCATCGACAATTCTCTTGATTTTATCATTTGTGGCATCAGCAACCCAGTTATTTATTTTATCGATGGCTTTTGAATCAGAAAAATCAAGATTGTCCACTTCTGCGTGAAAATAGTCTTGGTTCATGTCCAGAAATTTCTGTTCCACAGGAAATCCTTCGCGAATCCAGATAGAATTGGCAATTTCAAATTTGACTTTGTTATCCAGCTTCGGCAAGGTCTTGATCATTTTATGGTAATAGTCATTGATTTCCTGCGGTGAATGATCAGCCAGTCCCAGTAATTCTGCGATTTCGTCTCTCGTCTCCCCTGATGCGCCATTGTAAACCATTCCGAACGCCATAGAAACACTAAGCGGTGAAATAAATAAATTCCCGGTTTCATCCTCCGCCATTTTTTGCAATAAGTTAAATGAAAATTCATTATCCGCCTGCGCGAGTTCTTTTTCCAAATGCGATAAATTCAGAAAGACTTCTTTCTCATTGGAATTTGTCAGGAAATCGCAAGCCGTAAGTGTCATTATCAAACTCAATAATATAAGAATTGTATTGGTTGTCTTCATAATAAACTCCTTATTCTATAGCAGTTAATTTTGATTCTTTCAGGACCCACCGTCCATTTTCATAGTCCAGATTCGCGTGGCCGAATTGATAAAAAACCCGGAAACTGACCCGCGCTTTGTCAAAAGTTTCATTGAAGATAATCGTTGAGATATTCGGCATCGTAGCTTTGTGAAACTCAGGAACCCAATGATGATGGGTCAATTGCATAAATTGTCGTAAAAAATCAACCCGGTCACTAAAATCATCTTTCGCCGTTCCCTCATCAAAAAAGAAAGCATAGATCAGTGTATCCATTTCATCGTTGAGGTAAACTACCGGTAAATCCAAATCATTACAAGGTGGCCGAAAATCACTGATCTTTTTATCAATTTTTTCGACTCCTTCATAAAAATAATAGTCAGGATTGGTATCGACGATAGCATAATTTAACTGGTTTTGCACAACAATATATTTGAATTGTGTCTCAAAGTTTTCATGAGTGCCATTCGTAATGCGTCCCAGATCTGTCGGAGAATAAAATTCTTTAAATATAGCATATACTTGCCTGACTTCCTTTGAAAAATCAGCAATTTCAACATCTGAATAAGCTGGAATTCCCGCTTTCCATGTTTTGAAAAAATCCTTTAGCATGGCCTCAGAATCCGATTGATAGGCTTTCTCAAGTTGGTTTCCCAAATGATGGGTATTTATTTCATTCAGAGAAGATGTGGTGGGATCACAGGCCATAAACCATCCGATACTGCAAATTCCAATAAACTTAATAAAACTGATCATTCTCATCCTGTTAATCTCCCCAGGGATAGCCCTGTCGTTTAAATTTGATAATGCCTTCGTCTTTTTCATTAAGTCCAAGTACAAAAGTAATGATTTCATTATCATCAGGCAAATAGGGTTCAATAATTGTAAAAGAATAATTTCCCGGTTTGATATCATCAATTATAATTTTCAGATCATAAAGACAATTACATTTGCAGGCCGCTTCGGTTTCAAATTCTTCGATAATGATATCGCCGTTATTTTCAAAAATTTCCGTGAACAATTCACCGGGACAGCAATTGAATCCGGCATTAATGTGGGTGAGGATTAATTGATTTTCTCCGTCATAATAATATTCCACAGCTGCCAGGGAGTCAGGCAGTGTTTCTACAATTTTTGACAATCCAGTAGCTTTGTTCAGATATTTGCAATCGGAAAACTCTGTAACCGCTCCGGCGAGTTCCAATTTTGCTTCACTCTTTGTATTGGATTCACAGGAAATGATGAAAGAGATACACAAAAATAGAACCGCCAGGTACAACCTTGGACTTCTACGAGAAGTCCAAGGTTGTAGGTAATCCAAAACTTCCGAGGTTTCAAAAACCTGGGAAGTTTTAATTTTATCATTATAATTGGACATCAATCTTCCACCGGGTTCACAATCTTTCCACAAAACAGAATCGTATTTGTTCGTTTTTCCATGATGAAAAATAGAAAGGGCCGATTAAACGTCAGGAAAACCTCATCGCTGATGGATTCATAATTCATCTGCGTAGAAGTAGCAGCGGCCGCTTCTGTGCCCTCTTCATTGATTTTCAGAAAGGATTTTTGTTTGACCTTTTCGATCCAGATACCGTCATCCATTTCATT
>CAYTLS010000369.1:0-3656 GCA_964438745.1 uncultured bacterium | reverse complement strand
TTTTTTAAACTTCGGAGGTTTAATTTAATCTTTACTGTACAAACATCATTTTACGAGTCTGTGTTTCAGATCCGGTTCTCAATTGGTAAAAATAGATACCACTGACCACCTGGTTGCCGGCAGTATTGGTGCCGTCCCAAAGCAGCTTATAAGTCCCGGGCTGATAATTTCTGTTGGTTAACTGTTTAACCAGCTCACCACGTAGGTTATATATATTCAATTGTACTTTTGCGCTTTTTGCCACGTCAAAACGAATATTAGTTTCTGGATTAAAGGGATTTGGATAATTTTGATGCAGTGCAAAAGATTGTGGTTTAGAAATTTCATTATCTTTGTCGTCAATCGCTGTTGGTGCAGCAAAACCTGTAATTCGAACCAATCCTTCGCTGGCAGTGGATACCCACATTTCATCATCATTAATTTCCAGATGAGTCAGCGTGTCTTGTGGAATTCCGCCATCCGTATTCGCAAGGGTATACTGATTAAAACTACCATCGGGTAAAATTTGTACAAGTCCTTCACCATTGGTAGCGCACCAGATATTGCCATTTTTATCGGCTTCCAGATCATAGATATCTGTATGTAATGGCGCGATATCGCTGGAATCCATTTTTGTTGTGCTACCGTCAGAAGCGATTTTATAAAGATCATTGGTTGAGGCATCCGGAACCCAGGCCACATCATTCTTATCCATTGTCATGGCATAGGTATAATATCCGGCCAGGTCTTCAATTTCATGCCAGCTGCCGTCAGTATCACGATATGTAACACCATACCATGTACAGATCCATAATCTTCCCAGACTGTCTTCACGCAGGTCATATATTTCCGGGCGGGCGCCTTCATAGGATAGGGCGATATCCTCAGCTGTCCACATTTCCCAATTTTCACCATGATCTTCAGTGACCCAAATACCATCATCGGTACGATTGCTGAGGTAGAGAGTCCCTTTGGAATCGGTTTGTACGGTTCTGGTATAATCATCCACGGTGAAATCCACTTCGAAAGTCGTTCCGTCAGCTTTTCTGCCACCGACGCCGTAATGGGTACAAAACCATTTGGTATTCTGATCATCGACAGCGATGTAAAAAGCACGGTCTTCCATGTTGTCCAGTCCCAGATCTGCCTGTCCATAAATATTCCAGGTTGTCAAATCACTGGATAACATGGATACATTAGCAATACCGGTTGATGGATCTTTTTGACCGCCAAACCAGATATTATCATCATTATCAAAATCAATACAATAAACCATATTCACTGGCAGATCACTATTTTCAGTATTGTAAAGGTCATATGCCAAATCTACTTCCACGACTTCATCCTGAATCATATCATCAATCCGGACAATGCCTTCGCTGGCTGTGGATACCCAGATTACATCATCATTAATTTCTAAATGAGTCAAGGTGTCCTGAGGAATGTCGCCATCGGTACTGGCTATGGTATACTGATTAAAACTGCCATCGGGCAAAATTCGTACAAGCCCTTCACCATTGGTAGCACACCAGATATGGCCGTTCTTGTCGGCTTCCAGATCATAGATATCTGTGTGTAATGGAGTAATATCGCTGGAATCCAGTTTTGTGGTGCTGCCGTCGGAAGCGATTTTATAGAGATCATTGGTAGAGGCATCAGGAACCCAGGCCACATCATTCTTATCCATTGTCATGGCATAGGTATAATAACCTGCCAGGTCTTCGATTTCATGCCAGGTGCCGTCAGTATCACGATAGACGATGCCATACCAGGTACATATCCATAATCTTCCCTGGCTATCTTCACGCAGGTCATATATTTCCGGACGGGCATCTTCATAAGATAGGGCGATATCCGCTGCTGTCCACATTTCCCAATTTTCACCATGATCTTCTGTTACCCAAATACCGTCATCGGTTCGGTTGCTGAGATAGAGAGCTCCTTTGGAATCGGTTTGTACGGTTCTGGTGTAATCATCCACGGTGAAATCCACTTCGAAGGTCGTTCCGTCGGATTTTCTGCCACCGACGCCGTAATGGGTACAAAACCATTTGGTATTCTGATCATCGACAGCGATGTAAAAAGCGCGGTCTTCCATGTTGTCCAGTCCCAGATCACTCTGTTCATAAATTGTCCAGGTAGAGAGGTCACTGGATAGCATGGAAACATTGGCAATACCGGTTGATGGATCTTTTTGACCGCCAAACCAGATGTTGCCATCATTATCAAAGTCAATACAATACACCATATTGACCGGTAAATCACTGTTTTCGCTTGTGTAAGTTGTAAATGATTGTGCTGAAAGCGCAACAACCATTGTTAACATAACTAAGCATAATAACATTTTTCGCATAAGTTCCTCCTGTTATAAATTTTGCTTTCCTCTGCTTTTCCTAGTACTTATTCCTTATTTCTATCCCCCTTAATTCCCTATCTGATCAATATTTCTCGCTCCCAAAATAACTTTGGGAACGAGAACGTTGTATGGGGGGACGAAAAATCCTCCTTGCGAATGGTTGACAGACCTTCGAAATGGTGGAATTCAATTACTCACCAACCATCGCATCCGGCAACTGCCGGATTGCAAGGTTTCTAAAAATTATATCCAATACCAAAACGATGAATATCACTAAAGACATTATGGCTGGAAAATGAATAATCCAGTCGAATACCGCGAATATTGATTCCGGCACCGGCATTCAGGCCGGCAGTATCATAATTCATCTGGTAAGACGCCCTTAGCCACGCCATATTACGGAATGAATATTCACTCCCCATAATCAAGCGCTCTTCATTATCACTGGGCACATCCACATCCACAATCATAGTGACACGATTGTTTGTATTTTCAAAAACATCAACCGCGACACCCATCTGAAAAACCTGGGGAAGACGAAATTCCGGGGAGAGTCTTTCGATACGCGGATTGTCCTCTTCATCACGGGCTTTCTCTTCAGCAATTCGTTCATCTATATCATCGCCGTCAAATTCCAGGGTTCCGCTGAAATTCCGCACTGCCATACCGATCCGCAAATTATGGAAATTGGTCTGATAAATCGACCCGACATCCATTGCGACTTGTGAAGCTGATTCATTATAAATGGTTTCCTGAACATATTTTCCGGTAATACCAAAACTGAATTTATCTGTCATTTTACGAGCGTAACTTAGTCCCACAGAAATATCGCCGGAGTTATAATACTCCCCGGTTCCGTCAGGATCGAAGACCGTTGTAATCTCCTGTTCGTCCATCGTAAAGACGGTGGCAGAGATACCAAAGGCATTGTTGTCACCATATTTCATAACAGCGCCACCATAAGTCAGTTTTGTATCTACAAACCAGTTAGTATGTGATAAATAAACATCTGTTTTTTCGATAGCAACCGCGCCGGCCGGATTCCAATACAGGGCTTCCGCGCCTTTTGCCAGTGCTGTAATGCCACCACCCAGAGCAGCGCCCCGTGGTGTCGCACCGATCTGCAGAAAGTTGGCGCCCGATTGTCCCAAACTGCCATCTGCAAAAAGTAGTGTGCCGGTGATCGCTAATATTCCAATAATCTTTATAAATAATTTCATTAGTTTCCCCTTTCTATCGGATTATGGCAAACCGGCCGGTTTTTTCACCAACTTTTGATTCGACATGAAAAAAGTAGACACCTGACACGACCGGCCGCCTT
>CAYTLS010000368.1:0-3660 GCA_964438745.1 uncultured bacterium | reverse complement strand
CTATGGGTCTTGGCGGTAAAACCACCGCCATTGGTGTCAATATTTTGACAGAGGCCTGTCATATCGCTACTATGCCGGTGGCCATAAATTTCCAGTGCCATTGTCATCGTCATAAAACCATCATCATCGAGGGATCATGAGTAATGAAATTCATATAGAAACGCCATTAACAGGCAAGAATAACGAAAAACTCGCTATCGGTGATAAAGTACTCTTATCCGGCACAATTTATACAGCTCGTGATGCCGCGCATCAGAAATTGGTCGATTTAATTGACAATGAGCAACCACTTCCCTTTGAACTGCAAGGGGCAGTCATTTACTTTGTTGGTCCGGCGCCTGCAAAGCCCGGTGAAGTGATCGGCTCTGCCGGCCCCACTACCAGTTATCGTATGGATTCCTATTCCCCTGCATTGTTGGAACATGGCTTGAAAGGAATGATCGGGAAAGGCGGTCGCAGCCAGGCTGTTATCGACTCAATCAAAAAAAACAAGGCGATCTATTTCGCAGCTGTCGGAGGCGCTGCAGTCGTTATGGCGGAATGTATCAAAGCGGTGGAAATAATAGCCTATCCAGAATTAGGCACTGAGGCGATTCGAAAAATGGAAGTGGAGAATCTGCCTGTATTTGTAGCGATTGATTCAAAGGGAAAAGATCTTTATAACCAAAACTAAGCCCGTTGCTAATACCCACCTATAAAAACCTTCGCAATGGTTGTTCTAACAGCGATACCCAATATTATAAATTGTAGTGCAAGCATCCTATGTCAACTTGACCCCATAATCTTAACCTAAATTATTTATAAATTTTCAAAATATCCAGACAAACCTCATAAAATTAGTAGTTTATGACAAAATTTTAATAAAATTCATTTTGAAAATTCATAGAATAACATTCAAGATAAACAACCTGGCAGGTTGTTCTACAAAAACCCGCTCCCAAATTTCTTCAGGAACGGGTTGGTATAAAACAGCAGAAAATTATTTTCCGCTAATGGTCATTTCAGCTATTTTGAAGGTTGGGGCATTGGTACTGCCACGGAATTCCAGATCATTCCCTATCATTTCAATATTTTTCATCATATCTTTCATGTTGGAAGCCACTGTAAATTCCTGCACCGGCTGATCCAGTTTGCCGTTTTTGATCCAAACCCCTTCCGCGCCACGGGAATAATCACCGGTAATATAGTTGATACCGGTCCAGTGGACATTGGTCAGATAGAGGCCATTTTTCACGGATTTGATGATCTCTTCAGGTGTATAGTTACCTTTTTCCATATAAAAATTACTGACTGCCGGTGATGGATCAGAACCAACACCACGGGATGCATTGCCGGTTGATTTCATATCAAGTTTTCGGCCGGTATATGTATCTGTCAACCAGGTTTTCAAAACACCATTCTCGATGACAATATTTCTCCGGCTGGGTAATCCTTCATCATCAAAGGTCCGGGATCCGAGACCATTTTTCATCAAACCGTCATCAATAATTGTCATACCCTTTACAGCAACGCTTTCATTCAGATCATCCAATAAAAAAGATTGCCGCCGGTAAATCGCACTGCCCAAAATGACAGATGAAATAATGCTCAGAAAATCTCTTCCCACCTGGGGATCGAAGATCACCGGCACTGTCTGGGTTTCAGGCTTGATTGATCCCAGTTTTTGCAATGTCCTTTTAGCGGCTGTTTTAGCCACTTCTTCGATGGAATCCAATTGATCGAAAAATCGTTTGCTGGTATACCAATAATTGGTTTGCTTCACACCCTTTTCTTCCGCCAGTAAACTCAAACTCAGTCCGCAACGGGTGAATTTCTGCTCACCATAAAAACCATTGGAATTGGCAATTACAAAGGTAGAAACCGTATCAGTCCAATTAGAGCCGTCAGAATTAACAATACGCTTGTCATAATCCATTCCGATTTTTTCCAACTTTTTCGCCAATTCAATTTTCTTGTCCGTTGGAATTTCCGGCACTTTGGAGTCAAATAATTGCAGATCAACCTCAGCCATTCCCTGCATTTCTTCTTCAGGTAAACCGGAAAATTCATCCCGGCTGGTAATTTTGGCCATTTCAATGGTTTTGCTGATCAGCTCATCAATGGACTTCTGTCGGAAATCACTGGTTGAAGTGATTGCTTTTTTCTGATCTTTAAAGACCCGGATTCCAAGACCTTTCGGACTGGCCGAGCCAAGTTTTTCGATTTCACCCAGGCGAAGATTAACTTCATTGGTTGTAGAGTTCACAACAACCACATCAACCTGGTCAGCGCCTTCTTTTTTGGCCTGTTTAATTATATATTGAGTTAGTTTTTTTATTTCCATGATTCTCCCCTCTTATGAGTTTGTTCCGCCAACTGTGATTTCACTGACTTTAGTGGTAGGAATACCGACACTTACGGGTACACGCTGGCCGCTTTTACCGCAGGTCCAGGTACCCGGTGAAAAAGTGGGATCATTGGCTACCATTGTCACTTTGCGCATCACTTCAGGACCATTACCGATCAGGGTAACATCCTTTAATGGTGTAGTCAGTTTTCCGTCTTCGATCAGGTAGGCTTCATAAACGCCGAAGGTAAAATCACCTTTGGTAATATCCACCTGTCCGCCGCCAAACCGTTTGGCATAGATACCGTATTTTACAGACCCGATAACTTCTTCCGGGGCGTATTTGCCACCGCGCATATAAGTGTTTGTCATTCTTGGCAGGGGCGGATGTTTGTAAGACTGACGACGACCATTTCCGGTGAGTTCTGTTTTCATGGCTTGGGATGATATTTCATCGTGCATGTAGCCTTTCAGTATACCCATTTCAATCAGGGTCGTTTCTTTTGGCAGATTGGCTTCATCATCGACATTAATAGACCCACGCAGGTCCGGATAAATACCGCCATCAACGATAGTACAATAGTCTGAAGCGACTTTATTACCCACCTGGCCGCTGTAATTAGACAGATCCTTACGATTAAAATCGGCTTCCAGTCCATGTCCGACTGCTTCATGCAGCAGCACACCACTTTCACCCGGTCCCAGTACGATTGTTTGCGGACCGGCAGGGGCGGATACGGCCTCCAGGTTTTTGACTGCTATTTCCGCGGCTTCTTTTGCAATGGCTTCCGGGGTATTGCCGGGCTTAGCATAAAGATCCAGACCTTCCCGGCCCGCTCTTGCTGATCCGGCACCCTGGCGTTTGTCACCATCCATTGTTACTACATAAGTTCTCATGTAAGTCATGGGCTGCACATCTTCAAAATATTTACCCTTTGAATCAAAATACATAATATGCTTCATTTCATCAGCAATGCTCACATATGTTTTGACCACTTTGGGATCAAATTCCCGGGCGGTTTTGTTGGCCCGTTCGATCAGATTCAATTTTTTTTGAAGATCCGCATCAACCGACATATTAGTCGTAATATACAGATCCTTTTTGGGAACCGGATTGATACCGGCTATTTTGACCTTACCCGGATTTTTTGCAATAAATGAGGCGGTTTTGGCCGCTTCCGCCATTTTTTCGTAGGACAAATCATCGGTGTGTGCATAGCCGATCTGATCCCCTTTAATCACTCTCACTCCCATTCCCAGGGAAATGCTGCGGGATACATCCTTGACAATATCTTCTTCCATTCGCAATGAAGATGAAATATTATATTCAAAAA
>CAYTLS010000367.1:0-3661 GCA_964438745.1 uncultured bacterium | reverse complement strand
ATATCCGAGACAATTGATATATTCGCCATACCGTTCGTGACCGCCAATATTCGTGGCCCGGTAAATCATGTGGAATAATCCCTTTTCATAAACTGCCGCGCTGTTGAAAACTGCTGACCGTTCCCACTGGTTTTCTTCCACCGGGGTGAAAATGGGTTCATTACTGATTCTGGTTAGTTTCATCGATTTTCCTTTCACTTACATTCACCTTTCATATTATTTTGAAAGTGTGAGTTTTTTTATTTTTTATTAATTTTTCAGTCCGGACGAAGCCATACTCTCGATAAAATAGCGCTGGAAAAAGGAGTATATGATAATGATTGGCAGGGCCAAAAAAGAAGCCGCCGCCAATTGCGCACCCACCTGGCTTTCTGATTGTCCCCCCACTTTAAACAATGTCACCAGTTGTGGCAGGGTCATCAGGTTTTCATCACGAATCACGATCAGGGGCCACAGCACATCATTCCAGGCGCCCATAAAGGAAATAATTCCCACAGTGATGATCACCGGTTTGGAAATTGGCCAGATGATTCGGGTCAATATCATAAAATCATTACAACCATCAATCCGGGCGGCATCGATCAGGTCCTGTGGAATATCCATAAAAAATTGTCGAAACAGCAAAATTCCAAAAGCATTGATCATGCCTGGTACAATGAGAGAGAGATAGGTATCCACCCAGCCAAATTTTACCATTAAAATATACATCGGGATCAATGTTATCTGGAAAGGGATCACCATGGTAAACAAAATAATTCCCAAAATCAGTCCCCGTCCGAAAAAATTCAATCTCGATAGTGCGTAACCCACTACAGAGCCGAAAAATATGACTGAAAGGGTAACACAGGAGGAGACGAAAAGTGAATTAAGCAACCCGCGCATCAGAGGAATTTTTTGAAAGACCGCGCGAAAATTATCCAGAGTAAAATTCGATGACCACAGTCCGATCTCGCTGATTTCTATATCCGGACGGAAAGAGACCGACAGCATCCATAAAAAAGGATAGGCGAAAGTGATGCCACCAACAATCAAAATTATATATATTATGCTTTTTTTCATCTTATCCTCTATTTTTTCCTACCACAGATTACACGGATTTTCACAAATTTTTTTTATCAATTATCCGGGATAATCTGTCAAATCTGTGGTTATTTCATTCTTTTACTTTTTACCGCAGATTACGCCGATTTTCACAGATTTTTTTCATCAATTATTCGGAATAATCTGTCAAATCTGTAAGTCACTTCTTCTTAAAATCCTCTGTCCAGATAATACGTTTTACATTCAAACTTTTTTCACCAAAATTAATCAGTAAACCAAGTTGTTGTTTTGTCGCTTTCAGATAATGCATTGTTTGAGCATAAAAGTCGTTGTTCAATTCTTTTACCGCTTTTAGTTCTACAACAATTTTCTCATAGCAATAAAAATCAGATCGATAGTTACAATTCAATTTTTTCTCTTTAAAATAAATTGGAATTGGATATTCCCGGAAGTATGGTATATTTCTGGTTTTTAATTCAATTTCCATGGCTTCCTGATACACTTTTTCTAAAAACCCGGGCCCTAACTCTTTATGAACATCCTGTGCAGCTCCGATTATCTTATACGTTTCATCCTTAAATAAATACTTCATTTTTAAATTTCCTTTGATTATTAATATTTGCACCAATTATATTAATTTTCATAGATTTCTATATTAATTTTATCTGCGATAATCTGTCCAATCTGCGGTTCATATTTCCTCTTATTTTCTTTCAACAAACTTTTTCTGCAGTAGCACCACAATCAAAATGATGAAGGCGAAGAAAAATCCCAATGTGGCCGCATATCCCATATGCCCGAAATAAAAGGCCTGGTTATAGATATAGAGCATAGCCGACAGGGTACTGTTCATGGGCCCTCCGCCCGTCATGACAAAAGGCTCGATAAACAGTGAAAAACCGCCGATCGTGGATAAAATGATGACCAAAACAATCGTGCTGTTGAGCGCCGGTAATGTAATGTGAAAAAATTTCTGGTAAGCTTTGGCGCCATCAATATCAGCGGCTTCATACATGTAACCCGGTACGCCCTGCAAGCCCACCAGAAACAGTATAATATAGAGACCGACATTTTTCCAGGTGGCCATTATGGCAATGGAGGGCATGGCCCAGTTGGGTGATGTTATCCAGGGGATTTTATCCATCCCCAGTTTTGTCAGTAAATTATTCAGCAAGCCGGTTTCATAAGCATATAATTGCTGCCACAAAATTGTAATCACAACACCGGAAACAACCACAGGTAAAAAATAAGTGGCGCGAAAGAGGCCCCTGAATTTTATTTTTTGGTTAAGAAATACAGCCAGTAGCAAGGCCACAATTATCTGGAGTGGAATGTGGATCAATATGAATACCAGCGTATTGGTAATTGCTTTTAAAAACTGAATATCCTGAAACAGCCGGACAAAATTTCGCAATCCCACCCATTCCATCGGAGTCACAATATTCCACTTGTGAAAAACCAGTATTAGTGAAAAAATAAGAGGAAAAGCCATAAAAACCAGGAAAGAAATGATATAGGGCAAACTCATTACATAGCCGGCTTTGTCACTGTTTTTTATTCGTTGAAAGAATTTCATTATCTGGACCTGTTCCATTCAATTATTACCCGGGCGCGTTCAGTGGCATCCTCAACAGCCTTCTGTGGACTTTTTACACCATAAATTGCACACATTTCATATTCCTGGGAAATGCCGTCAAATATTTCTTTGAGGTCGGACACGCCATCCACACCCCTGGTTAAAGGCGCCTGCTCGGCAAACTTTACCATTTTTGGATTTTTTTCAAAATAATCATGATAAAGTGTATCGGATAATAAATCTTTCCGGATAGGGATTTGTGTACAGATTTCCAGCAATTTTAAATCCGCTTTCCTGCTGATCAGATACTTTGCAAATTTCCACGCGGCCTCAGGATTTTTAGTCGTACTGAAAATAGAAATATTTTTATGGTCTCCACGGGTATATACCGGGCCTTGATAATCATCCGGCACCGGCAACGGCATGATATCATATTCAAACCCTTCCGGCTTATATCGTTCAATATGGGCAATGTGATAAGGGCCGGTAATTTGTGTGGCCAAATGGCCGCTGATAAATCTGTCGCCCTGCATTGTGCTGGTGGGAAAATAATTATTTTCATAGATCCTTCGAAAAAATTCAAAAACCCGGATGGACGCCTCATTATTAAAAATAATTTCCGACCCGTCAAACAGGGTTTTCCCGCCTGAAGCAGCAATATATAAGGGATAGTAGTCAAATAACCGCTGCCACCAAATTGATGTAATATCACGGTATCCCATCCAGTGGTCAAAACTGCCATCACCATCTGTGTCTTTAGTCAATTTTTCAGCCGCCGCGAGAAATTGCGAATAGGTTTTCAGTTCCCCCTTAATTCCGGCGTCACGAAAAAGGTTAACATTATACACCAGCATGGTGGGATTGGTCTTCCAGGGTAATTGGTAATAGTTTCCATCCGGAGATCGAAATGATTCCAGCAAATCCTTGGGGACCCTTTTTTCTATATATTCAAAAAAATCCGGAAAGCGGTCGAAATTCACCAGCCCACCGGAGGAGGTAAAATCATCCATGGCACCCGGCCACATATTAGAGCAGATATCCGGT
>CAYTLS010000366.1:0-3667 GCA_964438745.1 uncultured bacterium | reverse complement strand
CGATCTTATAATGCCCTATCATTTTTTACCAGGGGGGCTACCACTGGTAAAAAATGATAGGGCATTATATGTTTATTTAGGTAGACCGTAATTAATGAAAAGACCAACCACGCGCCCACAATAATAAAAAGCCTGTATGCCGAAAAATCGCCAAGAAATATCAAGGGTATAAAAACCGTGACCGGGAGTGTCTGCCGGAAAAATTTGCCATAGATATCCCTTGCAAATTGTTTTTGTCGCGCTTGAAAGGCTTCATTTTCATTATCAACATGTCGCTTACTGTCTGTGTTGTCAATATTATTATCAGTTTTCCCTTGCTTAAATTTTTTCCTACCGTAAAAAATATTATTCAGATGCATCAAAAATGCATTCGGTGTCAATGAAAATATATCCAGGAACTGACTAACCATCTTTTTTCTCTGAAAATAAATTCCGGTTATCATTAAACCGGGCAGACCCCGAGGCCAAAGATCAAATAATTACTCCACGAAAAGTTGATTACGGCAATTGTCACAAGAAGGGGTGGAAAAGTATTGATATAGGCGGACTGTTTAAAAAACAGTGCCATAAAACTCATTACTCCCGCCAGGAAAAGCAGCCACCGGCCATAAACAGGACTGAGGCATATCAGGGCAATCGCCAGGGCGGAAAAAGCACTTTGTTCGATCTCATCATTGGATTGTACCCAAACAAAGGTCGGAAAGGAAACAATGATACCGTAAAGCAAAGTGCTAAGATAGGCAAAACTGACTGGTAGAAATGTAACGGAGATAATAAAAACAGCAATCTGTGTCATCAGTATAAAGAAAATCGCGCTGGACCGAAATAGAGCTTTTGAAACAACAAAAAATTTCAGCAAAAAAGCATAGAGCAGCCACCGTCCAGGGGGATGATTTTCCTGGGTATCCCTGGACGGCATCCGCTGATCTCGCAGCCAAAAAAGGCCATGATATCCGTAAATACCAAAATCAGCGTCCAGAGGTACGTTCAGATAAGGAAGTTTAATCAGTATGGTAAAAACTAGTATCAGCGATAAGTATAAAACAACCATTATTTACTCCGTTTCATCCTTTTAAATAATTTTTCGCCCAGATTATTTGGATATCTATTGAGATTTGTATAGTCCGCTGTATAAATGTGATAATCACCGGTTTTTTTGATTAATTTTGTTTTGATAGCGGTAGCTTTTTCTAACTCAGCAACATTCAGTAATTGACTGGAATCAATGATCAGTTTTGGGTGTCTGTCCATCATTGCCAAAATGAGCCACCATTCCCAGTACAGTCCAAGTTTTTTGCTGATGTCCACCGGTTCCAGGGTGGTCAGGGCTTCGTATAATCCCAAAGCTCCCCGGCGGCCGGACAAGGCATACAACGGACTACAATATCCAAGTGTGAGTATTGTATCCTCTTCAGCACTATTACTCCGTATAAATTGGGCGATATGATCATACGCAAGCATTGTTTTAACAAAGGGGTTTTGGGACTGGATTCCATATTTTTCCGTCAATGGCTGAGAACTATAAATAAAATATTTGCTCCAGATCAATAGGAGCATCACAGCAACAGGCAACTGAAGAAAATTATCCTGAAGAGCAATAAAAAAAAGCCCCGGAATCACCAGTGGCAATAAATGAGCGGGATACAATTTTCCCTGAATCACAATTTCCATTAAACTCACGCAAACCCAGCCGATCATAAATATTTCCGTCAGCGTGGCAGGTTGTGCTGAAATCAACCACTGCAAGCCGGAAATGATGAATAATAAACCGGTTATCAATTCCATTTTATATTGCTTTAAGAAATAAATAAGTGAAAAAGGTCTTTCAGCATCCTTAACTGTCCTCGTGGTTGTTGCGCTTTTTTTATATTTTACTAAATGAAAAGGATTAATTGACCAAAAAACCGGTTTAATCTGACCGGTCATCGTCCAAAAGAGCATTAAACCGGCTGTGAAACACAGGATCGCAATCAGTGAAACAAGGAAGAACTCCGGTTTACCAAAAATAATTAAAGGAGCAAGGAAAAAATATAGCAGCGTCGGTGCGAAGGTTATTTTAATGAAGAAAAAGATCAACACCAGCAACAATCCAAACAAAATGGGTGCGAGCATCGATAGAAAACCGCCTAATATCAGTGCTGTGCCACCCAGTAATAACAAAATCCCCCACTCCTCAGCATGAATCTGGTAGAAATCAAAGTGCGGCATCATAATGGTCAGTTGGAATATTAATGTCCACATAAGCGCATGATAAAAATTGATCTGTTGCATCAACAGTATAAAAAATAAATTGGAAATAACGAATATGAGCAGACAATTGATAAGTCTGAACTGTTTAGGTTTGAGAGGAAGCCAGGTGAACAGCATTTCAAAAAACCACCAAACGAACATTTTGTCACGAAAAGCTGGAAAAGCACCAATGTATTCTCTTTCCGGACCAATCGATGAGACTGGTGCCGGCGGAAAGGTATCATAACTCAAAGAAGCCGGTTTGTACTTATCTCCGATTTTACGCTGGAGGATTACTTTGCTATGACCTTTTCTTTTGATTATCCCCGGGTAAATAAATTCACCGGAATCGGGATGTAAGGGTTCCTCGATTATTTTGTAATAATAAAAAATGGTGAGCAACAATGAGAGTATAAAAAAATATATCATAATTTTTTGAATTGATTGTAGGCGTCTATACTGGATTTTGTGACCTGGTCCATGTTGTAATATTTAAATTGCGCCAGCCGGCCGATAAGAATTAAGTTTTTTTCTTTTTCAGCTAATGTTTTGTAGCGCCGGTAGAGAACCATACTTTTTTCATTTTCAACCGGATAATAGGGTGCTTTCCGGCTATCGGTAGCGGCGGAGAACTCCCGGAAAGCCACAGATTTTTCAAAGTGTCGTGCCGGCGTGAACCACTTATGCTCGTGAATTCTGGTGAAAGGCACCGACATATCGGTATAATTTATAACAGCATTCCCCTGGATCTCTTTGCCGACTATTTTTTCAAAACGGATTGTGCGATAAGGCAGCGCGCCGAAACAATAATCAAAATATTGATCGATTGAGCCGGTAAACACCAGCGTGTCAAATTTTCTTTTCCAGTTGTCTTTGATTGTTTCAAAAGGTGTTTTCAAACTGAGAGTTATGTTTTTATGGTCAAGCATTTTTTTAAATAAGGCGCCATACCCTTCCACCGGAACTCCTTGATAATTATCATTAAAATAATTGTCATCATAATTATATCTTACCGGTAGCCGTTTTGCCGTAGATACCGCGATCTCTTCGGGCTGGACTCCCCATTGCTTAATGGTATAATCCCGGAAAAAAGCGTCATACAACTCCCTCCCCAGTGAACTTAATACCGCTTCTTTAAAATTCGTAACTCTTTCAAAATGGATTTGCTTTGATTCAATGAAAGATTTCGCCGCTGTAGGAGTGAAATTCTTGTCGAAAAACTGGTTGATAGTGTGAAGGTTAACCGGCATGGAATAAACACGATCATGATAAATTGCTTTAACGCGATTAATAAACTTATTGAGCCGTGTAAATCTGGTAATGAAGCGATAAACATCCTCATAATTTGTATGAAAAATATGTGGGCCGTATTGCTGAATTTCCACACCTGTGTCAGGATCGGGGTAGGAATAACTGTGGCCGCCCACATGGTCTTTCT
>CAYTLS010000365.1:0-3670 GCA_964438745.1 uncultured bacterium | reverse complement strand
GCAGGAGGCCTCGTAAGTAGGAATATTAACATAACTGGGCGCCCGTACCTTGTGACGGATGGGACGGTTTGTGCCGTCACTACGAATATAATGAAAAACTTCGCCGCGAGGTGCTTCATACCGTCCGCAGCCCTCGCCATCCGACACATTTTCCACCTTGTTCCAGAAAGAGCCTTTGGTCACTTTTAACTTATCCAGACATTGACGGCATATTTTTATTGATTCAATGGTTTCCAAAACCCTTACGACTAACTTATCATATACATCGCCATTAGGCAGGACAATTTCCTTGAAATCCACCAAATCATAAGCGTCGGTGGGATCATCTTTGCGGACATCACCACGAACACCCGAAGCGCGGGAAGTAGGCCCCACAGCACAAAAATTACGGGCCGCTTCCATTGTCAGAACGCCAACGCCTTTGAGCCGTTTTTTCAGCACCGGATCATCATTGGCGATTTTGGCGATCATTTTCATTTTTTCTTCTATCATGTCCAGGTGCTTATGTAATTCCGGCAATTTTTCCGGCTCCACATCGCGGCTGACACCGCCAACCCGCATAATACCATAATGATTTCTGTTGCCGGAAATCAGTTCCATCATCTGTAGGATCGGTTCACGATATTTCCAGGCCCACATCCAGACCGTATCATAGCCGATAAAATGGCCCGCCAGTCCCAACCACAGCAGGTGGGAATGAATTCTTTCCAATTCACCCACCAGGGTGCGAATGTAGCGCGCCCGATCAGGAATTTCAATATTATCAATATCTTCAACAGCATGAACACAGGCCAGGGGATGCGAGGTAGAACAAATTCCACAAATTCTCTCTACTAAATAGATAGATTGTGTAAATGTGCTCATCTCAGAGAGATATTCATGGCCGCGATGCATCCAGCCGATTTCCATATCAATATCAACGACAGTTTCGCCGTCAACTGTCAATTCAAAATATTCCGCTTCTTCCAGTAAGGGGTGAAATGGACCTACCGGCACTCTGTTTCCACTCATTTCTTCTCCTCCATTCTAAGCGGTTTATCCAACTTTTCCGGGTGATGTAATGCCAGCAATCGCTCCATTCGCGGATGATCGATAAAATTTACGCCCCAAAAATCAAAAATTTCCCGTTCAATCCATTCCGCCCCTTTGATTATCGGCACAATGGAGTTGGCTTCCGGTTTATCCTTGTCTTCAATGACCAGGCGAGGGCAATAGAATTGCCCGGTCTCATCATCAGAAAAATGGTACAGGATCTCCAGCCCGTGCTCCATTTCCATCCCTGTCGCAGTTGACAAACGGCAGCCAATATCATTGAATAATATTTCTGCAACTTCCCGCAAGTCTTCATTTTTTACATTAAAATAAAATCTGCGTTTTTTATCAATTTTATTGGTGATTTTGTCACCCATATCTTCAATGAACTTATTTAGTTTATCCATTCAAAACTCCTATAAGTTTGGCAACGCCTTCGATCATGGCCTCCGGTTTCGGGGGACATCCGGGTATGTACATGTCAATGGGAATGACATCTTCAATTTTTTCCACGATATTGTAACTTTTTTTGAAATTAATCCGGGACGCGGGGCAAGAACCGACCGCCACAACAAAAATGGGCTTTGGCGCTTGCGCGTATAGCCGTTTGATCTTCGGCGCGACTTTCTTGTTGATTACACCGGTCATCAGGATTACATCGGCATGACGAATAGAACCGACCAATTTTATTCCCAATCTCTCAACATCAAATTTCGGTGTCAACAAATCCAGAATTTCAATATCACAATTGTTACAGGGTGATCCACTGACATGAAAAACCCACAACGATTTTGATAAGCGTTTATTATACCAACCCATATTATACTCCTAACACTGCTAAGATTAATCCGATAAAAGCCAGGGGCGCTAAAATCCGCCAGAAAAACTTCAAGGCGCTATCGATCTGTAATCTCGGATTTGTATTTTTGATGATGATAATCAGCACGACGATGAGGAGATATTTTAGAACCGCCCAAAGAATACCGAGACCCTGCAAATTAAATCCACCCATAAAGAGGATAATCAGGATCATTGGATAGGCGACATACATGATATGATGATTCAGTTTCCAGAAAGCCAGCAAGGGGCCGGAATACTCCATCAAAGGGCCTTCCACAATCTCGGTTTCCGCTTCAGCAATATCAAAAGGACGCAGAGCCATTTTTGCCTGGATGCATAACAATCCGGCCAAAAATCCAATGACGCCGGAGACCGAGCCAATAAACGCACCGTTGCTCTGGGCCGCAATGATCTCTTCCAAATTGATCGAATAACCGGCTTTAACAATCGGGATCAGACAAACCAGTATGAAAACCAATTCATCACCCAGCAATAATTTCACTTCACGGCCGGCGCCGATACTGGCAAAAACGTTTCCAGTAGCTATACCCCCTAAAACCAACATGACGGAAAAAACCATCATCAAATACATGATCACCAGCAGATCGCCATGGTAGCCGCTATTAAAAAAGAGCGCCATCCCCAGCATGGTCGATATCAGGCAAAGGGTGCCGAATGCTACCAGAGGCGCAGTAATAAATAAAGATTTTACACTATTTTTTACGATGATTGTCTGCTTTCCCAGCAATTTGAAAAAATCATTGAAGTTCTGAAAAATCGGCGGCCCGACACGAAACTGGAACCGGGCGCTGACTTTACGGTCAACCCATCCCACTAGTAGACCCAGCACGGCCACAAATAAAAATCCGGGGAACACAAAGAGATAAAATAAATTTTTCAGTATCATCTTTTGTCCTCCTTATATCTCCAGTCATTGGCTTTGATCGCGATGTGATCGCCGTAGAAAAAGAGGGACTCCTTCGGATTTTCCGCTTCAATCTCGCGCATTTCCAGAATTTTTTCCGGTGTTGACGAGACACACAGCGGCGTGTAATCGGGATCTTTCTCCAGTTTTTTCAGACAGAGGTCACACTTAGATGTAATATAATTCATCACTTCCGGAAAAATGGTGCCGAAAGGACACGCCAGCGTACAGCTTTTGCAGCCCACACAGCGCATATTATGCTTGACAATCAAACCGTCGTCACGATGCTCCAGGGCATCTTTTGGACAGACCGTCACACAAAAAGCCTCTTTGCATTGGCGGCAATAAACAGCAAATTCCACCACTTCCATCAGAGACAAGGCGCCGGCATTTTCACGATGGTAAAAATACTCACACTTAATCTCTTCAGCGGAGAGATTTGCTTTCATTAATTCAGGAATATCAATCAATAATTTTTTCATTCCCAGATATTCTCCTCGTTTTTAATTTTATCATAAGTAAACACAGCGCCATCTTTACAAGCATAATATTTTCCCATGACACAGTGGCGGCATTGACCATGACCGCAATACATTTTCTTTTCCATAGAGAGATAAATGTCTTTATCAGCATATCCATATTTCAATAAATCCTGAGTACCAAATTTCATCATAATGGGCGGCCCGCAAACCACAGCCGGATTATCCTTGGGATTGATATCAATTTTGTCCAGCAATTTCGTAATCAGGCAAACCTCGCCATTCCACTCCTGGCCTTCTGGCACTTTATCTACGGCAGAAATGATATTAACACGATCTATTTTTTCCCATTCCGCTACGAGTTCCTTATAAATCATATCTTCCGGCGTTCGCG
>CAYTLS010000364.1:0-3671 GCA_964438745.1 uncultured bacterium | reverse complement strand
CCCAGCAAGGTTGAACTCACTATTTTCGGAAACAACCTGAATACTATCACCGGGATTTCCTTTTACCACATAGCGGAACGCAATACCATCATTATAAGCACGGAAATAGACGTCCATCTTATAATTCCGGGCGATTGATGAAACCAGTGAAATTTTCATTTCATTGTAATGATTGCTAATTTCTTTGTTTTCTCCCCAGACCGTTTCCCAGGTCTCATTGTACGATTGTTTTTCAACATCCAGGATTTCAAATCGCTGAAAAGTCTCTTCCATGGATTGTACGACAAATCCAAGGGATGATGGCAAAACAACTTGTTCACCATCATGACTAACTGAATACCAGGGGACTCCCTCATTCAGTGAAAAATTTACAATAATTGTTTTATTGGGTGACAGGAGCTGTTGTTTTTGCTTAATCGAATTACATCCAGCCATTAACAATCCGAATAAAATTACCAAAATAATGCCTCTTAAATCTTTCATTCCAAACCTCTTTTTTAAATTCCCTGTTTATGATTTAGGGTTAATCGAACTCAATAGGAGCTAACCGCTGATTGCCTGCGGGTATCTGCTACACCCATATAAAGATCTTTTTTCCAGTCAACAGCAATAGCATTTAAATCTCCCAATGCTCCGCGTTCTGTCAGATCATATCCCATTTTTATTAGCGATTCTTCCAGCTGTGTGTACAAACTAAATTTCTCAAAATAGATTTTATCCGGATACCATTGATGATGAAAGCGCGGTGAATGGACTGCATGACGTAAATCCATATTAAAATCAACAAGATTAACAATCGCTTGTGTGATCGTGGTGATAATTGTTGAACCGCCCGGTGTTCCCAGGATATACTTTAAGCTATCATTTTTGGTGACAATCGTAGGTGTCATTGAACTAAGCATTTTTTTACCGGGTTGAATAGAATTTGCCTGGGATCCCAGCAAGCCGTATTGATTAGGTATACCGGGCTTGATGGAAAAATCATCCATCTCATTATTCAACAAAATGCCTGTTCCTTCAACAACAAAGGCACTGCCATAAGAGGAGTTAAGGGTTGTTGTATTCGCCACTGCCAGTCCGTTTTTGTCAATGATGGAAAAATGTGTGGTCTGCTCGCTTTCATCAATATAGACCGGATTTACAGTGGGACTTGTACCGGCGGTGTTGTATTTGATTTCTGTAGCCAGTGAATCATTGAGACGATCTGACAGGAGATAATTGACATGGTTATTCACAAAAGAGGGGTCACCTAGATATTTAGACCGGTTAGCATAGGCGAAGCGCTCGGCTTCCACTAATTTTTGAATAGCATCTTTTGAAAAATAACCATAATGTCCCATGGGGAAATTCTCAACGATTTTTAAAATTTGCCCCATGCAAATCCCGCCGCTGCTGGGCGGCCCCATACTAATAACCTCATGACCACGATATGTAAAAACCAGGGGTTGACGTTCAATGGCGCGATAGCTTTTCAGATCCTCATAGGTGATAATACCGCCATTACTGGTCATAGAACGGGCGATCTTCAAAGCGGTTAATCCGCGATAAAATTCATCCGCCCCTTCTTCCGCAATCCGCTTTAATGTTTCCGCCAAATCGGGAAATTGGATTGTTTCCCCAACTTCCGGCACATTTTTATAGTGGAAAAACATCCCCCGTGTCGAAGGATATTGGTTCATTTCATCATAATGACTTTTGAGACCAGTATGAATGTGGTAAGTGACGGGAAAACCATTTTCTGCCAGGGCAATGGCCGGTTGGAGCAGTTTGTTCCATGGCAGAAATCCATATTTTTCCCAAGCCAGCGCCATACCGGCAACTGTACCTGGCACTCCGGCAGACATCGGGCCCTCGGTTGATAAGCCGGGAATCGGATTACCATTGGAATCCAGATACATATCTTCCGTAGCTTTTTGAGGCGCTTTTTCCCGATAATCAATCGTCGTGGCTGAGCCATCAGGGAACCGAATAACCATAAAACCACCCCCACCGATATTGCCGGCTTCAGGCCACACCACTGCCAGGGCAAAACTAACAGCAACCGCCGCGTCAATGCTATTGCCCCCGTCCCGCATAATTTGTATGCCGATGTCAGAGGCAATTTTTGAAGCTGAAACAACTACACCATTTTTTCCGGCCTGAAAAGTTTGTGCAAATACCAGGGATAGAATAATGGTTAAACTGAGAAATATTTTTAGTGCTTTCATAATTGGAATGCGTCCTCTATATGGTTTATATTAAAAGTATTGTTTTTTATCATAATAGATATAATATCGAATCGGCAATTCATATCTTCCAGGGCATTTTCCGCCAAATAGGCTTCTGCAATTTTATAAAGTTGATTTTGTTTATGCTCATCTACCTTTTCTTCAGGCAGTCCATAACTTTCACTGCGTAAGGTTTTAACTTCAATAAAACTCAATATATTATCCCGGTTGGCAATGATATCGATTTCTCCAAACCTGGAAAAGTGATAATTCCGTTCCACTATTTTATATTTGTTTTGATGAAGATAATAGGCGGCATGATTTTCACCAATGGCTCCTAAAGTACGATTGTTGGTGATGCGTCTGATGTCAAACTCAAAACCGTTAACCCGCTTAAAACTGATACGATGAATCGGTGACGCGCCATATTTTTCGATTGCGGCACAATGGACTTTTGTACAATATCCTTTATGTTTTGCAAAACCATATTGTGGAAAAATCCGGTCAAAATCTTTCATTAACCGGTCACGGTATACTTTTGCTATAATGGAAGCTGCCGCAATTGAATAACATTTACTGTCGCCACCTACAATGGACCGCTGAGGGATAATGGCATTTTTTAAGTCCCTTCCATCAACCAGTAACAGATCAATCGGAAGTCGGGTCTGACCAATAGCAATACGCATTGCTTTATGGGTCGCATTGAGAATATTGATCTTATCAATCTCAGCGAAATCAACTAATCCGATACCTACCGCCCTGGCCTCTGTCATAATTCGCTTATAAAGTGTTTCGCGCATGCTCTCGGACAATAGTTTGGAATCATTGATCCCTTTAATTGGCTTATGATCTTCATTGAAAATGACAGCCGCCGCTACAACCGGGCCGGCTAAAGGTCCTCTTCCCGCCTCATCAATTCCCGCCAGAATTTTCTGTCCCTGTTTCCAGTGTTCTTTTTCAATATCCAATCGTAGTGTTTTAGTAGCCATAGATTAATTAATTTGATCCCCGGTTTTGATAATTATCTAGAGAATTTATAAATAAACTTGTTTTGTACAAAATATTTATTCAAATGACTATCCCCTAATAAACAGAAAAAGTCCCGGAAACCTTTCCGGGACTTTCTGGGATTATGATTTTTCGATGACTGGTGAAATTTGACCTTACTGTGCGGTATATCCACCGTCAATGACGAGTTCCGCACCGGTAACAAATTTAGATTCATCCGAGGCGAGATAAACAACGCCATGTCCGATATCTTCCGGTTCACCTACATGACCAATGGGGTGCCGGTCATCCAGTTGTTTGCGAAATTCATCAACGCCTTGTGGCGATTCCTTGGCCAAATTTTCAACCAATGGCGTCCAGATGAAAGCGGGATGAATTGAATTTACCCGAATTCCATCCTTAGCATAAAACAGGGCATCATTTTTAGTCATAAGGCTTACAGCCCCTTTGGATGCA
>CAYTLS010000363.1:0-3678 GCA_964438745.1 uncultured bacterium | reverse complement strand
TGGCTTTTAAATTCTTATTCCAGGCAGAAGATAGAACTCTAAATGATAAAGAAGTAAATGATATTTTTCAGGATATTGTAGATAATCTAAAAAATAAATATGCTGCTACTATAAGAAAATAAATGAACAAATTAATCTATAATTAATCTAAAAATATTCGTATCTTTTGTACCAATAATACCCATCACGCTTCCCATCAGATCAGCGCACCCGGATGGGTTTTCGAATATTATATCTTCTCTATTTATTAATTTGTCTAGGTTGTTTTATTTATAGGAATTCTTAAGATGATTATCTGATATTTACATTTTGGAAGCAGGCTGAAACCTAGTGTTAATATATGTTAAACTCCATCAGAGTTTTAAAAATAGTTGATTATTCTGTGGGTTAGCACCCACAGTTATTTTTGTTTAACCCCTTCGGGATTTTGCGAATTATAGCAGAAATATTTATTGAACTACGAAGTAGTTCAATATGAATAACTACGGGTGATAGCCCGTAGTGTAGCATCTCAATTGTAATAAAGAACTACAGCGTAGTTCAACAAGGTTTTACAAACCATCCACGGTATAAACCTTCTTCGATCCTTTAGATTGCCTCAGAACCGGCTCAAAAATCATTTGCAACGCCATGGAGACGGCGCCTTTGATACAGGCGTCTTCCTTTAGTTCGCCCTGTATAATATCCGTTGTTCGAAAGGGTATATTGAGCATGGATTGTTTGACCAGCTGGCGGGTGCGCACCAGCAGATATTCAGAGTTTTCTATAATACTGCCGCCAATTATAATAAGATTAGGATCAATTGTTTTCAACAGAGTGGTGCAGAGGATTGCGAGCAATTCCGCATATTCATCAAGAACCTCATGAACAACAGGATACTTTGTGCTGTATTCATCAATAATATCCGCCAGGCACATTTGTCCGATCTTTTCTTTATCCTCGCCGGTTTTCCATTGCAGTTTCAGTTGTAAAGTCTCGGTGAGGTATTCTTCACTCATGACATTCCCAAAAAATTTCTGGCTGGAATAGAGATTGGGCAGTTTGGATTTATCAGCCAGTAAATGGCCCAATTCATAGTAGCCGATCTCCCCGGCGCTGCCAAAGTGGCCGCGGATCAAATGGCTGTCCACAACCACTCCTGAACCCAGAGCTTCACCGATCCAGATATACGCGAAATTTTTTTCATTACGGCCGGCACCAAGCAATTGTTCGCCGATAGTCATGGCATTTACGTCATTTTCAATGGTAACCGGTATTTCAAACCGCTTTACAAACTTTTCTCCTATTAATTTATGGCCGTAACCTTTCAAGGTGTCGCTAAAGAAACTATCCTCTTCCGCGTAATCACTAAATCCCGGTATACCGATTCCTATACTCACCAGTTCATCTTTTTCAATCGTGGTTTCCGTTAGTATTTCTTCCATTGCATTAAAGATCATTGCCAATCCTTTTTCAGCCTCGGTATCTTTTGAGTAGCGGATGACTTTCCGGCATAGGATTTTTGATTCCAGGTCGGCCAATGCGATGGTTGCTCTTTTGAGGTGAATCTCAATGCCAAAAACATATCCGTTTTTCGGATTGATTTTGATCATTGTAGGCCGTTTCCCGCCTCGGTTTGTGGATGTCCCTTTACCAATTTCAAGGATAAAACCGGCATCGTCCAGGCGACGGATTATTTCCGATACAGCAACCTTGGATATTCCGGTTTTTTTGGCCAATTCTATTCTGGATATTGGCCCTTCATATCGGACAAGGTTCAAAATCCGGACTTCATTTAGTTTTTTGATCAGCTGCGCGTTGACTTTTTTATTCATAATAGTTCTGCCTTTTTGATAATTACCAATATTTTTCTGTAACTATAGAAAAATAACACCTGGGATTCAATTTTGAAATAACTATCTGCTTAAGTTTTGGTTAGGCCGATGACGGATTGTTAATTAATATGTATTAATAGAGCAGGTATTTTTGAATTTTTCCGGCAAACTTCTTCTCTTCCACATGCCACTTCGGAAATAGACTTTTCACCTCATAATTATCAATAGAATGCCGCATTCGGCTGCTGCCGGCTAGTTTATCTATCCACTGTTCCCGCCATTCAAATTTATCCGCATGAACTTTGATGACAGATTGGATAATCAGAGCAGTGGTTTCAATCGGGTTATAGGCATTTCTATCAGTAATATTGAGCCGAAATCCATAGCACAGTTGGTTTTCAAATTTTGGATTATGGGCTTTCCCTTTTATATCCACCGGTGAAAATTCCGCTGGTATTAATTCTATGCCCTTAAGATTGAGGTTATCAAACTCTTTGAATACTTCCTCAGTATTCATCCACGGAGCGCCGAAAATCAAAAAAGGCGTTGTCGTACCCCGGCCTTCAGAGAGGTTGGTACCTTCCAAAAAGCACATTCCCGGATAAACCATGGCGGTCTCCAGAGTCGGCATATTGGGTGAGGGTGCAATCCATTGCAGATCTGTTTCATCATACCACAGGGAGCGTTGCCAACCCTTTACTTCAACAACTGTGAGATCAACCTTTTCTGTTTCATTTAGCAGTCCCTCTTCATTGACAAAAACCGCATATTCACCGGCTGTCATACCATACCGAATCGGTACTTCATGCATCCCCACAAAGGAGCTAAATTCTGAATTCAGCAGCGGTCCTTCGATTCGATCTCCGCGAATGGGATTTGGCCGGTCCAGCACGACGAATTCGATATCCTGTTCTGCGGCGGCTTCCATACAGTATGTCATGGTTGAAATATAGGTATAGAAGCGTACCCCGACATCCTGAATATCATAAACCAAGACATCGATATTTTCCAGCATCTTTGCTGAGGGTTTACGGGTTTTTCCGTATAAACTGTAAATCGGGATACCGGTTTTTACATCTTTGCCATCTTCAATATGAGCCCCGGCGGCGGCATCTCCACGATAGCCATGCTCAGGCGCGAATATTGCCTGTACGGTTGTATTATCATGAAATAAGTCGACGATATGATTGCCCGCCTTGTCACGGGAAGTATGATTACAGACAATACCAATATTTTTACCTTTGAACCGGCTGAATTTCTCCGATATAACACTGTCCAGACCTGTCTGAACGGTCACAGTTCTTTTTTCGCAGGCTGTCAATAGGATTGAAATAATCAGGACAACCAAAATTGTTACTTTTTTGTATTGGGATAACTTACACATTCAAGGTACCTCTCTTCTATTTCAACAACATCATTTTTTTAGTAATGACTTTGGCGCCGGCATGCATTTGATAGATATATACGCCTGAAGCAAGGCGACTGCCGTCAAAATTGATACGGTAACGTCCGGCTTCATATTCACTATTGATCAGTGTTTTTATCATATTTCCCCGCATATCATAAACAGTGATACGGATGTTGTCCCGTTTTGGCACTGCAAAATCAATGGTAGTACTGGGATTGAAGGGATTCGGATAGTTTTGTGATAAAGCATACTCCCTGACAACCGGCTCATCATCTATTGCTGTTTCCGGCGTGACGGTCAGGGTAAACCGGGTCGTATCCGCCAATTCTCCGATGCCAAAATCCTTCACAATAATTGTAATAACTGATGATCCGATAAAATCAGCGTCAGGGACACAGTAAACACGGTCACCCGGTTCATGGCCTTTGATGCTGAAAGCTATATCCGATGTATCGG
>CAYTLS010000362.1:0-3681 GCA_964438745.1 uncultured bacterium | reverse complement strand
ACCTTTGAGCAGCGGCGGAGTTAAAGTTTTGGCTCGCGTTTCAAAGCGGTGGGCGGAAGACTATTGGCGAATTTCATTCGCCATCGGTGTCGGTGAGCATTGTTATGTGTAAAAAAATTATTGGCAACAGATTACGATTACTATCTTTAAATATAGAGAGTATTCAGATAGTAGTTAATACTTATTTCAGGAACTATTTTTCTACTTTAACCCAGAAATTATGAGTATGTCAATATCATTTACAACTAAAACCGCAGAACATTAAAACAACATTCTGCGGTTCTCGTTTTTATAATTGATCTTATATTTCCAGATTGGTCATCTTGTCAGTGATATCAAAATCAAATTCCGGATACTTATAAATCGCGGCACGGGGTTCCGTAGCGCCTATTGAATAACCGAAAATGCCGGTATATTCATCCACGCACTCACCCATTTCCTCAATTTGATCCAGATAGAATTGCATCGATTTGGATTCAATAATAATGACCTTACCCATTTTCTCAATGATCGGGCTGTGACGACGGGTGGAATCATGGTCGAATTCCAAAACCCGGCGGCCATCTTTGGTAATGCCCACAACCTTAAAAGTCAGACTTTTTCCCACTGCCGGCAGATTGAGAACATTTCTGTCAGTTGCAAGGAAAGGTAAATCATCTTCTTTTCGCAAGCTGTCAATATTTTTCCGAATGTTTTCAGCATGTTCGGCGAATTTCTGAATTTTCTCATCATGTTTTTTATTAATAATACCAATGATCTTTTCCTCCAACTGTTCCTGAACAGCGCGGGCATTGGTGGCAAAGGGATGCTGGTTCTCCATATAGCCTTTGGTGGTGAAGGTGTAATAAGTCAGGATACCGGCATCATTGAGAACCTTGCGCAATTTAGCGGTATGACCTCGCCTGGAAGCCGCCGTTGTAAAAACCAACTGATTGGTAATGATCCAACCGGCATTGAGCAAATTGTCAATAGCGATTTTCGCTTCCGGTGTTATTTCGAGTGGCGATTCGAAGTGTGTCTGGATCACAAACTGTTTAACACCAATTCTGGAGGCCTTTTCTTTAAATTTGGCCAGCACTGCTGACATTTCTTTATTAATTTTCTGGGGTAGATAGGCCAGTAATCTGGTCCCCAACCTGACTCTCAGCAGCTGCGCATATTTTTCACCATCTGCTCGTTTCTTATTCTTCTCGATTTTATTTTTCGCCATTTCGTAGATAGCATCCAGTATCTCATCCATACTTTTGGGAGAGCTCATCAAGGCATCTCCACCGGTGATCAAAATATCACGAAGTTGGGAATCCTTTTCAAAATATTTCATCAGTTTCGGCAATTTATCATGCCATTTCTCTTTTGGCTCGAGTTTATTTAAATCAAAATTCAGGTTCCCATTTTGAAAGTCAAACATCCGCTGGCAACTGGAGCATAGCCCACCACAAGCCCGTCCGACTGTATCAGGTATTAGAATCGCAACATCAGGATAGCGTCGATGAACATTATGTTTAGTCGGCAATATCCAGCCGGCGGCATTGGGTTTTCCCGGTTCTACCTCATCTTCTTTCTCCCAGGCCACGATATGGTTAAACTCATCAACCAACTGTTCCGAATAAATAATATAATCACGAATGGCTTTGTCAGCCCCGGCGGCATTAAGCGGAGTCTCCACCAGGAGAAGAGAGAGATAATAGGGAATGACAAAAAATGGGATTTTCCTCTTTTTAGCAGCGTCCAATATATCCAGGGTTTCCTGGGAAAGAGAGTACCCCAGCATTTCGTTGAGCAATTCCGGCGAACGAATCGCAAAAGACAAATGAAACCGGTGGTCTTCCCACCATTTATTCACCAGGGCCACTTTTTCAGTTTGTGATAATCCTTTGTCAAATGTAAATCGTTTGGATTTCAATTTTCCCTGGTCAATCTTGTCAATCAGAGTTCTAATAATCCGCTCTTTATTCTTCTTCTGCTCAACAATGATCAGATCATCCAGCCCGCTTGGGAATCGTTTCATCCACGCCAACACTTTTTCTTTATCAACCTTTTGTTTTTTGCGGGTGCCATTGTACTGCCGGAATAATTCCAGCATATCAATAATGAAATCAACTGTTAATCCGCCACGCCTGGTTTTAAAAGCATCCCAAAGGTCCTGGAAGGGGTCCACTTCAACGACCTGGCCCCGCAGATTAAGGTCTTCATACTTTTTCCCACCATATTTGATATAATCAAGAATACGGACTGTCGCAAAATCCGTCCACTTCAGGGTTTCAAAATCTTCTCTGTTAAAATGTTCTTTATCATAAAAATCAGTCAGATTTGAATTGTCTTTTTGATCCTTTAAAATATGTTTTTCTAATAACCTCTTGAATTCATCGGCAGACTCAGTATTAGTTAATAAATCATTTAAAAAAGGATTTTCATCTAATATTTTGTTTAATAGAATAATTATTTTGGGGACAATGCAACTTTTGTAATTTTACTCTCTATCATCTCTCCTCCGTAATTATATTGTTTACAATTATTTATATTCACTCAACGTATTTTTGGACAATTTCCCAAATTAAGATAATTTAACGAAATTTCTGGCTTTATTCAAGAACACATCTTAATCCCATGAATATCAGTTACTTCAGAAATGTCCACAATTTGTGATAAGTCGTGTCAAAATTGTTACCTGGCAATGAATCGAAATCAAAAAGACGATCTCCTCTTTTTCCTGATAAAAAAAAGAAAAAAATCTTTGACGATTCTTTTTGAAAAAGGTATCTGCTCAGGCAAGTGCTGTTATCTTATTGACAATCCGTCTGTCAGCCGGACAGGTAGGAATTATCCTCCCGTGTAAATGCACTAAGCAGTTCCGGGAGAAATAATTTTATCCATTCTTTTTTATATAGTACCTATTTTTTTTAGGGATTTTTTTTTAACTTCTTTTGTTGGTAAGTTGTTATAACTGAAAACTATTCAACTGATATGCAATGAATTAAAATTATAAAACCCCGGGAGTTAAAATGATAAATAAGGTAAAAGTGCAAACAATTGCACTTCGTGAATTTACAGAAAATGTATTAAAGCAATTTCTCACTGAACAAGATGCTAAAATTACGGCAGAAGTATTGCTTTCTGCTGATATCAGGGGCATTGAATCCCATGGTGTCGCGCGCTTGCAACGGTATATTAAGGGCTTAAGAAACGGAACCATTCTGGCAAAATCCGATCCGGATATAATCAAAGAAACGCCGGTATCCCTTGTGGCTGACGGAGGCGGTGGCATGGGTCAACCGGTCACCTATAAAGTCATGGAAAAATGTATTGAAAAAGCAAAAACCAACTTCATGTGTTTTGCATCCATTCGTAATTCCAATCACTACGGTATTGCTGGTTTTTACACAAAAATGGCGCTGGTAGAAAATCTGATTGGATTTTCACTAACCAATTCCGCTCCATTGGTTCTTCCCACCTTCAGCCGTGAAGCTGTTATTGGAACCAACCCAATATCAATCGGAATACCAACCCAAAAACATAATCCTTTTTTACTGGATATGGCGACCTCAACTGTACCGCGTGGCAAGCTGGAAGTTTACGCCCGCCAGGAAGATAATATTCCTGAAAGTTGGGCAACGGATGAAAACGGAACGCCCACAACAGATCCGGCCCTGGTTCTTAAAAATATGATCAATCGAATCGGTG
>CAYTLS010000361.1:0-3682 GCA_964438745.1 uncultured bacterium | reverse complement strand
TTTGGTGTATTTTCAATAGGCTTCTCGTTAAAATTCCATTATTTCTGATACATACGTCCTCAATAAACTTTAAATTTTACTAATTTATACGGATTCTTCTGATTTATCAAATTTTATTATAAAGAAACAAAGCATGACAAATAAAAGTATTCCGATTGATAAGGCGATAATGGCCTGATATAAACTGCCTTGTTTCAACATTAATGCCAACAGCCCCATGATAATATTAAAAAACAGTATCGCCAGTACTGTATTCCGGTTTGATATTCCCAGATTTTTTATGCGATGATGCAAGTGGTCCCGGCCGGTGTAACCCAGCAACTCAAATATATTGCGAACGTTTTTGGAATAAAATCTGAATATGGAAGTCATTACCATATCAGTGATTGGGATGGCTAATAGCAATAGCGGTATGGCCAAGTCTATGGAACTGTGTGTTCCCCAGTCACCAAAAATCGATAATGCCGCCAGCAAAAATCCAATGAATGTGCTGCCATTATCCCCTAAAAATATCAGAGCCTCTTTTTTTCCGCGAAAGTTATAGGGGAAAAATCCCAGCACGGCCGCAGCCAGGATCAGACTTACATTGGCCATGAAATGGTTGCCGTTCATTTTGGCAATAATAAAATAGAAAAAGCCGATAATTATGGCAATTCCGGCAGCCAGTCCATCCATACCATCAAGGCAATTGATTCCGTTGGTAATTCCGGCAATCCAGATATAGGTCAGCAGGATAGATAATATACGCCCTGGTAAATGATCACCAAAAAAGGAGAACACAATATTATATTTTACCAAAATTGCAATAGCTGTTAGTTGAGCCAATAATTTTATAATTGCCGGAAGTGGTCTGATGTCATCAATGACACCGATGACTAATATGATCAAAGAAGACCAAAACAGGCCATAAAATTCAGTTGGTATATTGAGAGTCAGATAAGTCGTGGCGACAAAAGCAATAAAAATAGGAATACCGCCGGTTAATGGCGTAACTTTTTTATGATGGTGACGTCCGCCGGGTTTGTCAGTAATATCCAGCATATTGCCCAGTTTGTGAAAGAAGGGGACCAGGCCAAAAGAAAGGATAAATGTAAAAAAAACAAAAAAGATATAATTATGATGGCGCAACAGGTTGGCGCGCACCGGTTGATAATATATCATAGCGGCAGCAACTGGCAGGAAAATAGATTTTGCATAAAGCAATTTGTTGTTATTTTTGAGTATTTTCATAGTGATTACAAAGGTCAATTATTGTATTGATTTCGGTTTTAGATAATTGTGGATATATGGGGATCGATACCTGTTCTTGCCATTTTTTTTCTGTTACAGGTAAAGCAACATTACATTCATATTGATGAATGGGTTTAAAAACCGGCTTTCTAAATTGAATGCCATTTTTGATGCCATAGGCGATTAAGTTTTCAGCATTGGAACACCTGACAATATATCTGTAAAAATTTGGAAAAAAAGGAGGCTTACAAAAAGGAATATCTCTGGATAGTTTAAGAGTTCCAAAATACTGCTTGTTAATGAGGGCTCTTTGGGCAATAAATGATTGCAGTTTTGATAATTGGGCCAGTGCAATGGCGGCAGTAATATTAGTCATCTTTGCATTATATCTGCGGGTTAATTGTTCCATCTCATCATAGGCCCGGTGCTGAAGGATGTAATTATGGATTTCGCTGGAGTCGGTTAAAATAGCGCCCCCTTCACCAGCCCCCAGCATTTTTGTTGCATAAAAGGATATCACAGCGATATCGCCATAATAACCGGTCATTTTATTATCAATTTTAGCTCCTACTGACTGCGCAATATCCTCAATTACCGGTACTCCCAACTTTTTAATTTCCGTAATATAGCCGGGTTGACCAAACATATGGGGGAAGATGATTGCCTTGGTGTTTGGGGTTAGTTTTTCTTTGACAGAGTCCGGAGAAAGATTGCAGGTTTCTGCTTCAATATCAGCGTAAACAGGAATCGCATTGTTGAATTTTACAGCGTGATACAGAGCGGTGCAGGTATAGGATGGAATAATGACTTCGTCCGAAGGGCCAACTCCCAGCGCTTCCAGAGCCAATGACAGAGCAGTTGTCCCCGAGGAGACTGCCGCACAATGTTTTCGATCAATGGTCATGGCCAGTTCTTTTTCCAACTGACGTACTTTTTCCCCTTGAGCGATCCTGCCGGATTTTAAGATGGCTATTGCAGCATTGACTTCGGCTTCGTCAAAATTTGTCTGGTTGTGGTTGATCATTTTATTCCAAAAAAAATCTTAAGGGTTTAAAGGCTTCGGCATATTTTACACGACCCTGTGTGCCCCTGAATTGAGCATTTGAAGTGGCTACATCAATAATTGAGAGGTTTGCAATATTTGTTTTATTGATCTGAGAATGGTGAGCCATCAACAGTTCATGCTTGGTTTTTAATAACCGGGCATTCAATTTGACATAAACATTGGGTTGAAAATTGGTAGAGGTCGGTGTCTCATAGAAGAGAACATTTTTGATATAGCGAGTGGCGGAAATCGTGATTTGTGCCAGATGTCTGTGATCCTGATGGGTATCTTCAGGATTATTGACTAAGATAACGTCGGGTTTCGCCTGATGAATGATGGTTTCAAAGTGGCTGATTATTTCTTTACTGACGATTATTTCCGTATCTTTGTAATTACCCCAATAAAGATTTTTAGCGGGGATGAGTTGGGCAGCCTTTTCCTGTTCTTCCTTTCGAAGAGCCTTTGTACCGCCGGCTGAGCCATCTGAGACGACGAAAAGGGAAACATGGTGCCCCTCTTCAGCAAATTTTGCCAATGTTCCACCGCACCCAATTTCGATATCATCGGGATGAGCGCCAATAGCTAATACATTTTTAAGTTCCCTAAGGTTCATTGGTTTCCTTTTATTATTATTTCTTTACTTTTTGGGCCTTCATTAAACAGAAGGTCAAGGATTGACAAATGACTTACAAAATCCTCACCAAGTTGTTGATATTCCGGGTGAATATAATTTTGATACTGAATTTTAATATTGTATTTATGAAATATTGACTCGTTGAGATAGTTTTTTCCTCCAGCTCCCGACAGATAAACATCAGCCTTTGCCTTTTTTAATAAGCGCACCAATTTTTCGGAGGCTTCATATTGATGCAGTTGTTTTGTGGAAAATAATTCCGATGCGATCAAAGTTTGGGTTTGGATACCGATCTTATCCAAAAGCCAATTCGTAAATCCTATATTGAACTCTGCCAGGTAATCATGAGGCTGGTTGATGAATGGTTCAATTTCTGAATAATAACCGTCAAAATAAGGTGCATGAGCATAATAAGCCCTTAAGGTGTTCAGAATTTTCCTTCGCCAGTTTACCTTGTGATTGATTTTAATTTCATTGATCAGTTGTCCGAAGGAATATTTCACCGGAATAGTGAGCCAGTTGGCTTTGCCATTATATTTGATTCTGTTGCGATTTTGAAATTCATTCTTTTTGTATTGCACATTATCCAAAAAGATGAATAGATCCGAAGCGTGGATTTTTGCAAAATAACCTAACCAGGGAAAAGATTGCGGTTGATGTATTGAACAAATCATGTGTATATTTAACCAATTAATTTGGGTGTTATTATGAAAAATGTTGTAAAAGTGTTGATTGTTTTTATTCGGTAAAATACAGGTTAATGATGGGAACCT
>CAYTLS010000360.1:0-3688 GCA_964438745.1 uncultured bacterium | reverse complement strand
CGCGAGTCCCATGCTGAATGATGTCAATGCCGCCCTGGTGTCCTTCCGGATAGAGTGCTGTAAAAGCGAAAATACTAAGTCCCTGAGTATCAAAATAGTCTTTGTCATTGATTTTGAGTAATGGTGCTGCCACAAGATTTTGAATTGATATTAAAATGAGTAAGAGTGTTAGAAATTTTTTCATGTTTGTTTTCATGTTTGTCCCCGATGTTTCTTTGTTTTTTTCTATTTAAAGCTCCAAGGTTCGCCAGAACCTTCGAGGTTTTGAGCTTATTGCTATATATTAAACTTCCGAGGTCTTGAAGACCTCGGAAGTTTTTTTTTACAGTTCTCCCAGCATAATGTTTTCAATTAATTCCGCCAGGATTTCCGGATCGATGATTAATTTCAGATAGGCTTCATTGGTTTTTTCACCCGGTATCCATTCATTGTCGCCATTGTCTTCCACCGCGCAATAACCGCCTTCCACTTTTGTCCACCATTTGCCCAGGCCGCCTCGTACCGCGTAGAGCACAGCACTTTGATCATAGGTGGAATTATCGAGTATTTTTCCCTCATAATATTCCTTCATCCAGGAGGCATTTTTCGAAAAATGGTTAAAGCTCTTGTAAAGCAAATCATTCTCATCAAGTTCATTAAACACTTCGCCGGTTTTAATTCTAACGCCGATTTCAAAACCGCTGAAGGTCACCGGCACATCCAGGTTCGCCAATACATATTTAGTGACGCCTTCCATATCGCCGTCGAAATTCCATTCCTTTTCACCGGCAGGAAATTTTCCGCCCATGATAACGAATTCTTTAACTTTTTGGCCCACCAATTCTTTGCCGGATAATGATGAAATAGAATCCGGTTTGGACGCCAGCAAATTTTTAATATTGATCAACGGTCCGACAGTAACAAAAACAACACTGGAATCGGGTTGATTGGCCAGCACTTCTCGATAGAGTTTAGAGGCCGGTTTGGCTTCTTCATAGGTTAATTCATAGGGATAATTTTCAACAATCGGATTGTTGTAAAGCCAGTCAGCAAAATACAATTCTGCTTCACATCTGCCGATTGGAATGTCGGGATGGCCATAATAGCGGTTGATCGCATCTACCGCTTCCACTGAATAGCCATTTTTAAAGGTACCGATTGCCAGCAATTCACACTCACCGCTGTCGATGAAGTGATGAAGCATTGCCAAAGCACCCAGATCATCAGCATCACCACCGATGTCAGTATCAAAGATAATTTTTACCTGTCCGAATAACAGGGTTGTTGATAGTAGTAAAGTTATTAGCGCGAGTTTTTTAATCATATTGGATCTCCTTTTTTAATCCTCGAAGGTTTTATTGACCTTGGAGGTTGGGATTTGTCTAACCTCCAAGGTTCGCCAGAACCTTCGAGGTTTTTACTTCTCCTGATTTATTAAACTTCCCAGGTCTTTGAGACCTCGGAAGTTAGTTGTGTATTTCAAAAATCGTTTTGTTGTGTTTGAGCATATCCACGCATTGGCTCATAGCGCGATAGGTGTGGTAGCAACTTTTCCACTTATCACCTTTTAATGCATTTTTGTTGGCGCTTCTTTTGGTATCAATGCCGCGACGATACCAGCCGCCATATTTGTGATCAATGAGATAGGTATTGGTGTATTCCCATAATTTTTCAAATATGTCTCTGTAGTGATCGGCATTTTCATCCAGATAGGAGATCATCAGCAGCGCGTTTAGCCCTTCTGCCTGTACCCACCATTCCTTGTCCGCATTAAATATTTCCACCGGTTTATTTTCATCGAAATAATACCCTTCATAGAATATTCCGGCATACTCATCATCAAAACCATAAGCAATAGCATGATCGATCATGCTATTGCTTATGGTTTTGATGATGAGTATGCCGGAATATTCTATGAAGGGTATTATTTCGATGAAAATAAACCGGTGGAAATATTTAATGCGGACAAGGAATGGTGGGTACAGGCAGAAGGGCTAAACGCGCTGCTGATGATCTCCTATCTGGATGAAAATGCCGATCACTACAGAGACATATTTGAAAAATTATGGGAATACACCAATACCTATCTCATTGATCACAAATATGGCGGCTGGTATCGTCGCGGCATTGATACCAAAAGAAGCGCCAACAAAAATGCATTAAAAGGTGATAAGTGGAAAAGTTGCTACCACACCTATCGCGCTATGAGCCAATGCGTGGATATGCTCAAACACAACAAAACGATTTTTGAAATACACAACTAACTTCCGAGGTCTCAAAGACCTGGGAAGTTTAATAAATCAGGAGAAGTAAAAACCTCGAAGGTTCTGGCGAACCTTGGAGGTTAGACAAATCCCAACCTCCAAGGTCAATAAAACCTTCGAGGATTAAAAAAGGAGATCCAATATGATTAAAAAACTCGCGCTAATAACTTTACTACTATCAACAACCCTGTTATTCGGACAGGTAAAAATTATCTTTGATACTGACATCGGTGGTGATGCTGATGATCTGGGTGCTTTGGCAATGCTTCATCACTTCATCGACAGCGGTGAGTGTGAATTGCTGGCAATCGGTACCTTTAAAAATGGCTATTCAGTGGAAGCGGTAGATGCGATCAACCGCTATTATGGCCATCCCGACATTCCAATCGGCAGATGTGAAGCAGAATTGTATTTTGCTGACTGGCTTTACAACAATCCGATTGTTGAAAATTATCCCTATGAATTAACCTATGAAGAAGCCAAACCGGCCTCTAAACTCTATCGAGAAGTGCTGGCCAATCAACCCGATTCCAGTGTTGTTTTTGTTACTGTCGGACCGTTGATCAATATTAAAAATTTGCTGGCGTCCAAACCGGATTCTATTTCATCATTATCCGGCAAAGAATTGGTGGGCCAAAAAGTTAAAGAATTCGTTATCATGGGCGGAAAATTTCCTGCCGGTGAAAAGGAATGGAATTTCGACGGCGATATGGAAGGCGTCACTAAATATGTATTGGCGAACCTGGATGTGCCGGTGACCTTCAGCGGTTTTGAAATCGGCGTTAGAATTAAAACCGGCGAAGTGTTTAATGAACTTGATGAGAATGATTTGCTTTACAAGAGCTTTAACCATTTTTCGAAAAATGCCTCCTGGATGAAGGAATATTATGAGGGAAAAATACTCGATAATTCCACCTATGATCAAAGTGCTGTGCTCTACGCGGTACGAGGCGGCCTGGGCAAATGGTGGACAAAAGTGGAAGGCGGTTATTGCGCGGTGGAAGACAATGGCGACAATGAATGGATACCGGGTGAAAAAACCAATGAAGCCTATCTGAAATTAATCATCGATCCGGAAATCCTGGCGGAATTAATTGAAAACATTATGCTGGGAGAACTGTAAAAAAAAACTTCCGAGGTCTTCAAGACCTCGGAAGTTTAATATATAGCAATAAGCTCAAAACCTCGAAGGTTCTGGCGAACCTTGGAGCTTTAAATAGAAAAAAACAAAGAAACATCGGGGACAAACATGAAAACAAACATGAAAAAATTTCTAACACTCTTACTCATTTTAATATCAATTCAAAATCTTGTGGCAGCACCATTACTCAAAATCAATGACAAAGACTATTTTGATACTCAGGGACTTAGTATTTTCGCTTTTACAGCACTCTATCCGGAAGGACACCAGGGCGGCATTGACATCATTCAGCATGGGACTCGCG
>CAYTLS010000359.1:0-3690 GCA_964438745.1 uncultured bacterium | reverse complement strand
CGGCTTCAAAGAGCGGATTTTCATTCGTTTTTATAATTTTTCGCATATGGGGAATCAGGGCTTTGGCCTTTACTATGTTTTCGTGTTTAATTGCTTTGTAAGCGTCAACTACACCGGTTAATCTCTTGATTTTATCATATACGATTTTTGCAATTTCCGGCGGACTGGCATCCATCGGGATATCAGGGATTAGTCTTCCAGTGACATCCAGTATTTCCTTAACCTGCTTTTCATTATTGGTAGATATTTTTCCAACCCGTAAGGCCTGTTTCATAAAACAGGGGATACAATCAAGATAAGTTCTCATAGGTTCCCCATTACATTATTGATTCGATAAAAATGGCCAGGCTTCCAACTGACAGACCAATTATAAAATTGATGGCTTTAACAGAGAAAAAATTCTTTCTCGATTCGGCTAATAAGGGGAGCATACCATGTCCGTCCTGAACAATAGAACTGGCCAACAGCACGGAAAAAGGAACCATTCCCTGGGCAAAAAAGGTCAGAAAAACCAAATGGGGGCCAGATTCCGGTATTAGTCCAACCATACAGGCAATGACCATGACAATAAAAGTATTTGCGTCCAGCCAGGGAGCAACATTTAAATGGTCGATTAAAAAATGGGCAAAAATAATCGCACCGAAGGTCCAACCGATGATTTGCGGGAGATGCTTCTTAACAATATGTCCCCACAAATGATCTTTAATAAAGTGCTCAGGTACAGTGACTACAATAAACAGGGAAACGAAATTGAGGATCAGAAAAGTAATCCGCTTCCAGTCCCATTCCTGCAGATCGTGAGTGCCGACAAATATGACTCCCATCACCAAAAAGACCAAGATTAACAGAATAGATCGTTGCAAAGTCAATTTTTTAAAATTTTTTGCAACCTGACTAAATTCTAAACATCTGCATTCTTGTTCCTTATGTAGTTCAAATTTCTTGTTGCCAGAGGCAAAATTAAAAAACTTATCGATAAACCAGCCGGCAAAAATACCAATTGCCAGCAGTGCGGGAAATAAATAAAGGATGGTTTCCGGTATCATGCCTATCATAATAAAGGCCTCATCTCCGGCAGTGGCGATCATGGCGGCCACCAAAGCACCAAAACTCAAAATGCCATGAGAATAAAGGGCTACAACCGTGAAAGAACCAAGGCAGCCGGGAATAATCCCAAGCAGTCCTGCCAAAAAATACTGGCGCCACTTGCCAGCCTGAATTTTTGAATGAAATAGCCCCTGAGTCTGAATATTGACATATTCAATAATTAACATCATCACAAAAACAAAACTGGAAATCATGATTGTATGATCCACAGAATGTTTAAGTATATGCATCAAAGAACCTTTATCCATGCTTACCTCTTATCTAAAAATTACGGAAATATTCTCCGGTAAATAATCTGTACACAACTTTCTCTCTGATCATTAAAAAAGCCGATAGTGCGCACTATCGGCTTAATCTCATTAAATTAAAGATATTGCTTTAGGCCGGGCTAATTGCATCTACCGGACAAACATCAGCACAAATGCCACAATCTGTACAAACATCAGGATCGATTGAATATTTTGTATCTCCCTCGCTAATAGCTTCTACCGGGCATTCATCAATACATGCGCCACAAGTTGTACAATCGTCACTAATTACATAAGCCATTTTGTTCTCCTTTTTCTAATACTATGCAAATACATATAATCTCTCAAAATCAGTCTAAAGTTAGTAGAGATTTTTCCTATCATCAAGTGGTAATTGCAAAATTTTTATAATTCGGGTGTTGGAATCTCAGGAAAATCCGGGATAAACCTATTTTTCCTGTAAATAACCCGCTTATCTTTCCATCGCCCGGACCGAAAACGTAGAAAGAAGGCAATTCCCAGAATAACAATATACACTGTAATAAAGCTCCAGCCAAAGTAAATACTAAGGTTATAAATATTCAAACATATATATGTAGGAATGACCATTATCGTTAACGATGTTAAGGCAATGATTTTCATAGTGTAAGAAGTATCGCCAGCCCCTTTCAAACATCCCGCCAGTACCAAGTTGATCACATCAAACAATGAATATACAGCGGTGAACCGCAAAATAATCACTAACATTCGATATACACTCTCAAATTCCTGCCCATTCCGGGAAACATTAAATAATGAAATCAAAAAATCAGGAAAAAAGAAAAAGATAACTATAAACGGTGAAATCCAAAGATAAGCCAACTGTATCCCTCGCACACTGATCTGTTCAGCATATTCAGGGTCATCATTTCCTAAGAATTGTCCAACCAAAATAGAAACCGACATACTGATTCCCAGCAAGGGCATGAAAACCAGGTTATTGATATTCAGTGCTATATTGGAAGCCACCAACTCTGATTTGCCGAGCCTGCCGGCAATCAGGATAAATACAGAAAACCCGGCAATGTCGAGAAAAAACTGAATTCCGTTGGGAAACCCGTATTTTAGCAATTGTTTGAAAAGAAGGCCGTCAAATTTAAAATCAGCAAGAGTTTTATAGCGCTGATTATTGGCCGGACGATACAGGCAGGCTGCATAAACAACCATTGCAAAGCCATAGGCAATTAATGTGGCCAGGGCTGCGCCGCGAATTCCCATTTCAGGAAATCCAAAATTGCCAAAAATCAGCAGATAATCGAGCAAAATATTCACACCAGTTGCAATAACATTGATAATCATGATGATGCGGGTTTTACCCTGCCCGGAATAGAATCCCGATGCGGCAGAGGTAAAGATCATCGGGAAGGTAGCCAGAACCATTATTCGAAAATAGATAATTTCATTTTGAATGATCTTTTCATCATGCCCGATAAATCGAAAAATTTCATCGGCAAAGGGATAAGTCAGGGCTATTAAGCCACTGCTGAAAATCGCTACATAAACCCCCTGCCAGATAATCCTGCCAAATTTTTCTTCTTCTCCTGCCCCATGATATTGGGCAATGAAAACATTAACATAACCGGCAATTCCCATAAATAAACAGATACTGTTAAAATGCAACATTCCGGCCGGCATTGCCGCGGCAATAGCTTCCGCACTGTACCAGGTTAAAAACATGCGGTCCACAAAGTGTTGGATTGTCCATGCTACGGTGCTGATAATCACTGGAATTGCAACTGTCAGCAGATCTTTGAATCCGGCTTTCTGGCGCCAGTATAGTTGTATTTTTTTCAAATTTTTATATCTTTCTATTATGCAACCTGTGGTCTATCCGGTTAAATTGGAACTTAATACAAAAAATACCTTTAATAAAAAGGAAAGATTTTTTTATCTTATAGGATATTAACTCTTTGCTTTTAATTACATAAAAAACAATTTAGAAAGAAATAATAAACCATTGCCAATAACAAAATTAAAATCTCTACTCAGAAAACTCTTCAAACGCGACCGGCTACCACAAAACCACAATTTTATGCCAATAGGGCGACGGACTAAAAAACTGAATATCATTCTCTTCATTATAACAATCATTACGACAATATTTGCCGGTACACTGCTGGAAAATAAAAATCCCTTTACTGATCCCCTGGCATTGGTTCACGGCCTGCCCTTTTCATTTACCCTATTGTTGATATTGGGGAGCCACGAGATGGGGCATTACCTGGTAGCCCGCCGCCATAAGATTGATGTATCACTGCCTTATTTTATTCCGGCACCCACAATAATCGGAACCTTT
>CAYTLS010000358.1:0-3700 GCA_964438745.1 uncultured bacterium | reverse complement strand
TCCCTGGTGCCGGTCATTTTATTACTTTCTGTCTTTTCACTGGTAGGGGCGCTAATTTACAACCATATCCATCCGCATCCATCAAACACGGCGCGTTGGATACAGATTGGTTCAGCGACATTACAACCCTCAGAGTTTGCTAAACTGGCGCTGATATTTTTTCTGGCGGCTTTTTATGAGGATTTTCAGGAGAACCTTAATAGTTTAAAAAAAGGATTCCTGCCTGTCGTCATTGTCAGCGGATTGCTCTTTGTTTTAATCGTACTGGGAAAGGATTTTAGTACTGCCGGTGTGACAATTATGATTGCCGGAATCGTACTGGTCGCTGGTGGTGCGCGCCTCAAACATTGGGGAACCGCCCTATTGCTGTTCCTGGGAGTATCGGGTTTAGCCATCATGATGATGCCCTATCGCCGACAACGAATCATCGAGTATCTGCATATTATGAGAGGAGACGTGACTATTCAGAACCTGCCCTATCAGATTCGTCACTCGCTGGTCAGTCTGGGCAATGGCCGCATGTTTGGCGCCGGCCTGGGCGATAGTGTTGGAAAAAATGAATTTCTGCCGGAACCCAATACCGATTTTATTTTTTCTATTATCGGTGAAGAAATCGGGTTTATCGGATCACTTTTTGTCCTGGGATTATTTATTTTTATCTTTATTCGCGGGTTGAAAATCGCTTTTCGGGCAGATGATATTTTCGGGGCTTTACTGGGATTCGGACTGATCAGCAGCTTATTTTTATACACTATTTTGAATATCGGCGTTACCTGCGGGCTATTGCCGGTGACAGGTTTACCATTACCCTTTATCAGTTACGGCGGAACAGCAGTCTTGTTCAATTCTATCGCGGTCGCACTGTTACTCAATATTTCCAGAGGAAAAACACAAAACAAAGAACTTATCAAATCACAAGTGATCAATACACATGAAGAATAGAAAAGTAAAAATCCTATTTGCCGGGGGCGGAACAGGTGGACATTTATATCCCGCGGTAGCGCTCTGTGAGGAGTTTATCAACCAGTTGGGAAAGGAAAATGTGACCGTTTTGTTTATTGGATCCCATTATGGCATTGAAAAACGGATTGTCCCAAAACTGGGCTACCCTTTCCAACCCATCTGGATTCGCGGTATCCAACGCAGTTTTACCTGGACGGCAATTAAGGTTAATTTGCTGGCACCTTTCCGTATCATCACCAGTTTTCTGCAATCCTACCGGTCCATCAAAAAATTCGCACCCGATCTGGCTATTGGTACCGGCGGGTATGCCAGCGGCCCGGCTATATCTGTGGCAGGAATGATCGGTATTCCGGTTTTTCTGCAGGAGCAGAATGTTTATCCCGGTGTTACCACCCGTATGTTGGCAAAATATGCAAAAACCATTTATGTCTCCTACAGTGATTCCAAAAAGTATCTTGAAAATATTAAAGCCCTGGGAACTCCTTTACGGATTTCATTGCAACAGCAGGACCTTTCCGAAAGTTTGCGAAAATTCGCGCTGTCAAACCAGAAACAAACAATCTTTGTCTTTGGTGGTAGTCAGGGCTCGCGCGCGATCAATGATTTTTTGCTCCAAAATATTGAAGCAATTGCCAAGGCGACAAACACGCAATTTATATGGCAAACCGGAAAAAGAGATTTTGAAGAGATCATCAAGACCCATGGTCAGAATCCCTATCTAAAAATCCAGCCTTTTATCGATGCCATGGATTACGCTTATTCAGCCGCCGACCTGGTGATCTGTCGCTCCGGCGCATTGACTTTGGCGGAATTATGTCTGTTTAGCAAAGCATCGATCTTGATACCATTACCGACCGCAGCCGGAAATCATCAGGAGCAAAATGCCCGCAGTCTCGAAAAGAAAAATGCCGCTGTTGTGATCCTGCAAAAGGAATTGAGCCAGCGAACCCTGATCGAAAAAATCAACACCATCCTGGGAAATCCAGAGATAAAGAAAAATATGGAAAGAGCCGCCGGTGAAAATGCAAAGCCATCGGCAGCAACATCAATCGTAACAGATATCATAAAAACACTTGAGGAAAATGCTTAAAGGAAAAAAACATATCCATTTTATCGGAATTGGCGGTATCGGCATGTCGGGACTGGCATTGCTTTTAAACAGTAAAAACTATCAGGTAACCGGTTCCGATATTGAGGGTTCGGATAATACACGACGGCTGAAAAACGCCGGTATTGAAATAACCATCGGACAAATGCAAAGAGATCTTCAAAATCCCGATCTGGTCGTTTATTCCGCGGCAATTCAAACGGACAACAATGAATACAAAGCAGCTATTGAAAAGGGCATTGATCTGATATCAAGAGCGGAATTGCTGGCAGAAGTTTGTCAAAGTACCCAATATTCAGTAGCGATCGCCGGCACTCATGGCAAAACAACCACAACTTCCCTGGTAGGTTACTTATTTCAACAAGCGGGTTTGAATCCGGTTATTCTTTCCGGTGGGATCATGAAAAACTATGCTTCCAATATTGTTCAGGGAGGCGATTTCGTGACAATTGTTGAGGCTGATGAATATGACCAGTCCTTTCTCAAATTAGCACCTGATTTTGCCATTATTACCAGCATAGATCCGGATCATATGGAGTGTTACGGTTCCATGGATAATCTGCTTGAAAAATTCGCCGCTTTCGCTAAAAATGTTAAAAAGAAGGTCATCTTCTGTCATGATGATCAAAATTTACAAACTATCAAGAATAGAATAACAAGACCGACCCTACAGTATTCAATTGAAAATCCAGCCGATATTTGGGCGAATAATCTGGACTTTTCAGAAGACAAAACTACTTTTCAATTGAACGGAATTGAAAGCGTGACACTACCACTACAGGGACAGCACAATGTCCTGAATAGTCTGGCTGCAATCGCGGTTGCACTGGAATTTGACATTGCTCATGATACATTATTAAAAACGATTCCCAAATATGAGGGAGTTGAGAGACGCCTGGAACTAAAATATAAGAGCAGTGATCACCTGTTGATTGATGACTATGCCCATCTTCCCAGGGAAATAAGCGCTACTCTCAACGCTTTACACGCTGCTCATCCGCAAAGAAATATTATGGCGATATTTCAACCCCATCTCTTTTCCAGAACCCAAAATTTTTACCGGGAATTTGCCGAATCTTTGGGACTGGCCGAAAAAATTATTCTTGCACCGGTCTATCCAGCCCGTGAGAAACCAATTCCCGGAGTATCCAGTCAATTAATATTTGAGGAGTTAAAGAAATCAGGCCATGATAACATCGCCAATTGTCAAAATGATGACGAAATATTAATTGCAGTCAGTAAAAAGTTGTCCAGGGGAGATATTATCATAACTTTGGGTGCCGGCGATATTTTCCAACTTCATCCAGAATTAAAGAAAGTAATTGAGTGAAAAAACAGATCGACCATATAAAGAAACATCTTTTGTTTTACAGAAGTTTGGGTTATAGCTTACTTTTCTTATTCGTTTTTGCACTGATCTTGAATTGGTCGTCAGATTGGTGTAATTATCAAAATTTTTTCGCCCTGGACTCCGCCAGTATTGAGGGCAATTATCTTGTTGCCCGTGACCGCATTATCAAAACCGGAAATATCCATAAAGAAGAAGGAAATCGCCTGTAAAGAGTCCTTCCCCAAAGACCGCCACAGCTTCTCCTATCATGGGGAAAAAAAACTTCAAGACATCGAAAA
>CAYTLS010000357.1:0-3703 GCA_964438745.1 uncultured bacterium | reverse complement strand
CCGTTTTCTTGCAAAATTTGAATAGATTTTTTGTTTTCTTCACGGGCCTTCAGGACAATCTCACGAATGGCTTTCTTGGTTTCATTTTGGAGAATTGTTTGTAATTCCGGCGGAAGTGTTGCCATTTTGCGCTTGGTCATGAGCACACCACCAAGGGAGTGGGTTAGGGGATAATCAAGCATATAGTCGGCTTTCGTAAACCATTGCATAGCGATGGCAGCATAAGGGGAGATGTAAAAGCCATTGATCATATTGGTCTGTAAGGATGTGTAAACATCGGTAATATCAAGGGGCACAGCCGGAATATTCATGACCCGGAACACTTCCCGCGCCAGGGGATCATCTTTCCAAAGCCACATTTTTGTATTCTTCAGATCGACAGTCGAGGCGACTCGATCCTGTGTAAAGAGATAAACAAAACCAGCCTCAGCCCAGGCCACAAAATAATAGCCTTTGTTAAGAAATTTTTGCTGAAAATCATCAAGAAGTGCATTAAATACATAATCCACTTCGGCAGAATTTTGGAACAGAAAGGGCAATTCTAAAACACGCACTTCGGGAAGAATTTCTCCCAAACCAACACCGGTAAAAACCGCCGCATCAAGCTGTCCGTATCGCATTTTTCGAAGCATATCGATTTCCCCGCCCATAATGCCACCGGCATAGGTTTTAAATTTGATCTGACCATTGGTGATGTCAGCGATGGACTCTTCAAAAGCGTGCATTTCCTTCATCCAGGAAGAGCCTTCCGGCGCGATTGTGGCAAGCTTTATCGTGTATTCTTTTGCCAATAGTATTGTTGTCATCATTAGTATTATAAAAAAGATGCGTCTCATAAAAATCCCTTTGTTAAAAATAGAGGTCTTTCTTAGCCTTTAATAGTCGTGCCTTTTTCTGTGCAATTGCATTTAATAAGCGAAAATCCGGGTTTTGTTCCAGATCATAAGCCAAAATTTCCCTTATCAGCATGTCGAACAATTTTTCATTAAAAGTCTGAATAGCGTAGTATTGTGCATAAAAAAGTTTTCCCATTAATAAAGAATCATTATTTTTTTCCGAATAATGGAGAAAAAATTCCCGGCCTTTTTCCGGATTGCCGCCAAGCATTCTGGGTCTGCCGGCGTAGTAAGCGCCGTAAAACAGGTCAACACTGTAAAAATAGTAGGATCGGTCCAATTCCATACAGCGGTTCATGATCATTTCAATTTTAGCCAGATTGACAAGGTTTTCCGGTTTATCCAAATTCGTCAGTGTAAATAATCCCCAGTTGTATCCCGTCCAGAACAAGTAGGGAACCTCCTCTTTTTCATAAGTTTCCAGTAACTGTTCTAATTCTTTTGGCTTAATATGCAAATCAAAAGTTTTATCTTTGGGCAGGGACTTCAATCCATATTGTACACCACGCATATAGAGCCGGGCAGCTCGTTCCGGACTTTCATCCTCAACAAAACCCATGGCATAGGCGCCAAATCCCTGGGCGGCAATGAAGTTTAATTCCTGATTTTCAGGGTCTTTTGCGAGAAGTATTTCCATGGTTTTGAGATTGTTAGCCAGAAAATGCTCAGCGATTTCCAGGTCCGCTTCCCTGTAAAGAACTTCTGTTCCATTATTGATGAAGCCGGTTGCAGATCGAACAATAATTCTATTAAAACTACAACTACTTAAAAATAGGAGGCTTAATATTAAAAAAATTCTCTTCATAACTATCCATATTAATGTGTGATCACAAGATTAAATATAGACTATTCAAAATAAAAAAAAAGGAAAAATATTTACAGAAATTACAGGAAATAATTTTTATATTACATCAAAGTATATAAGTTTTTAGACAATAATTTATTAGAAAAAAGAATGAAAAATATAAATCTACCAGCCCTGATAATTTTAGGTAAAAAAAATTTTCTTTTTACCATCACAATGGTTTTAATTGCCCTGACTTACAATTTTATTTCACCCAATGGAATCCCCCTAATAACACAACAGCAGGTCATATATATTGGTGAGCAGCAACACCATATCCCGATTTTTCAAACCGGCAAGAAAGATCACGCTGCTCATGAAACCAGATTGTCAGTGAAAAATATTGACTATGATGAGACCTTGGCTTTATTTCACGAGCCGGAACCAGTTTTCCTGGATGCCAGGAGCCCTGAAGACTATCAGGCCGGCCATATTCCCGGCGCTTTAAACATTCCGGTAAGTACCCTGGAAAGTTATGAAATTGATTTAATGTCATTCCCGACAGGACAGGCATTTGTTTGTTATTGTAGTGATCCGGCCTGTGATTTGGCGCTGCGATTAACGATTTGGCTGGAAGAGCATGGGTTTACAAATATTTATCATTATCATGCGGGTTGGCAGCAATGGGTTGAAAAAGGCGGACAAATCAGCACCGGGGAGCGGCCATGAGATACAAGTCTATTATCATAGATCTGATCAGGATTATACTGGGGATGCTTTTTTTATATGCGGCGATTGATAAAATTATTTATCCCGCCCGGTTTGCCGAAGTTATTTATCATTACAAGATCCTTCCAATTCCATTCATCAATTTTTTTGCAATTATAATTCCGTGGATTGAAATAGGTGTTGGCTTGAGTTTGATATTCAATCAGTATGCGGAAATCGGTTCGCTTATTCTGGTATTATTAACAACAGTTTTTGTTATTATGATCGCCTCGGCAATGATGCGGGGGCTGAATATCGAATGTGGTTGTTTTTCGCTGGATTCAAAAAGTTCCTATGTGGGTTGGAAAAGAATTCTGGAAGACCTGGTGATGATTGCCGGTGGTTTGTTGGTTTTTTTGGAATCTAAAAGGAGACACTTGCTTTCTCCCGAATCTATCCGGAATAATTCCTGAATTATTTAATTATAAATCAATTTTATTGGCAAAATCAGATTGAAAAATTGTAACTACTCAGGTACTTTCTTACTGTAAAGGATAATTCCTATTATCCGGTTTTTATAAAAATGGCAGATAAACAGACAATAGGAATTGTCTGTTACAGGAGGCTAAAATATACCTGAATAGTTACGAAAAATTTTCGGAAAAATATGCGGGTTAGGCCATTTAATTCCCAAGAAAACTCAGCGGCGCGGATTGACATTTTATATATTTTTTGAATAATACAGGTTAATTATTTTTACCTATTCTAATCGGTTTGGTATTATTCTTGATCAAAATTACGGTATCTTTTTAATTTGCCGTGTTAATTAAATAGCGGTAAAAAGTTGAATTCGCGATATATTAATCCGATATTAAAAACTAGTTGTTGTGATTGAACATTAAAAAAATGAAGTTAAAGATGCAAATTGTTATAATTGATGACGAGAAAACCAATTGTAAATTGCTGGAAATATATACAAGACGGTGGGGGTATAATTGCATTTCTTTTACCCATAGTACAGAGGCCTATGAATATCTGGAAGTGATCAATGAGCCGGCGGTCATTTGCGTTGACTGGATGATGCCGGAAATGTCCGGCCTGGAATTACTGGCAAAAATTCGTGAAAAGCGACCGGACTTTCCCCTTTACTTCATTGTCTTGACTGCCAAAACAGGACAGGAAAATATTGTCGAAGCATTGGATGCCGGCGCCGATGACTATGTGAGCAAGCCCTTTGATTCCAAGGAATTGCGCAGCCGTATTGGTGCGGGAAAACGCGTGGTATCCCTGGAACACAAGTTGATTGAAAAAGACC
>CAYTLS010000356.1:0-3709 GCA_964438745.1 uncultured bacterium | reverse complement strand
ACGAAAAAAGCTACCGGACATCACGGGTACTTCCGCGATTCCCTGGGCAATGGCTACGCCGAAAGGATTCATCCAACTGGTACCGAATCCGATTTGCGTGGCAACAAAGGTGATCATGATGCCGGTTATGGAATCATATCCCAGGGCAATTACCATCGGGATCAACACCATGGAAAAAGCAATCGCTTCTTCTCCCATTCCAAAAACTGCTCCTCCCAGGGAGAATAAAAAGAACATAACAGGTAACAACAGAATATCATTGCCCCTGGTTTTCAGAATCATGGCGTTGATACCGGTTTCAATTGCACCGGTTCTGATAATAATTCCAAAAGCGCCGCCGATCACCAGAATGAAGGCGACAACACCAACAGCTGAGCCCCATTTATCGCCGGAAACAAGGCCGTCAAAAACATAATTCAAAAAGCCCGGTTCACCACCTTCACCAAAGAGTGGTGTCCCGTCTATACGATTCTCTTCTTTGGCATAGGTAAAAGAATCTGGATCAAGCACGGTTTTTTCCGTGACCTTGTCTTTGTATTCGTACTGGATGGTGCGGGTATCAAATTTTCCCTGCGGAATGATCCAACTGAGTCCGAAAGCCAGCAGAACCACAAAAAAGATAATGACATAGGTATCTGGCGCTTGAAATTTCTTCATTTCACTTTCCGTTTGTTCATGTCAAAAGATTGTCCGTCAATCAATAAATGCATTTTAATATTACTGGCGGAAAAATTATTGCGCTCATCGGTCTGAATGTTTTTCGCTTTTTTAGCATCGAAAATCATCACGGAATTTTCGCCCACCACTTCAAAAGTGCCGTCTTCATGCACCTGAATAGCGGTGGATTCATCAATGCCGATACCCAGTAAATCCGGATTTTCCAGCACCACAGAGATCAATCGGTTTTGACGATTCCGCTTAATAAAATGCTGGTCGATAATGGCTTTTTTCACAAAACTAAATCCCGGTGTCATAATCACATTACCGGGTTCAACCGTAATAAAAGAATATTTGCTTTTATTTAATTTTTCATCGCCCGTGATCATCAGTTCACTCATCACAGCCGCGCCGGCAGAGGTTCCGGATATGACACATCCCTGCTGCCATTTCTCCTTGATTTTTACCAGTAATTTGGAATTCAGTAAATCCGCTGTCAACCGACGCTGATCACCACCGGAAAAGAAGATGCAAGTGGCTTTGTCAATTTTTGCCACATTGGAATCAGCATTGACAGCATCATTCTTCGCGAAAATATATTCCGCGCTACCGGCGCCATGCTCTCGAAACTGGTTGGTCTGATACTCCGCCACATCAATGGGGTTACCACTGGCATTGGGAATTACGATGACATGACTCTGCTCACCGCCTGCCAATTCCACCAGGTGATGGATCATGGAGGAAGGACGACTACCGCCACCGATGATAAAAAGATCGCCGGCATGGGCGTGGAGATTGATTGGTAATAGAATTATGAATGTAAGCAAAAGGGTTAAGATACTAAAAATCTTATCCGTGTTCATCCTGTCAATCCGTGTCCTAAAAACCATCATTCACCCCTCAATATCTCATAAACAATATTGGCTGCATTGGCTAAATCCTCAAGTAGAATATACTCGTCATGGGAATGGGGATTTTGCGCCCCAATCCCAATATTGACGGCATCGATTCCTTTTGCATTCAGAGGATTAGCATCACTGCCACCGGCCGATAACATCGGTTCCGGTGTCAGGCCTAATTTTTTCATAGTATTAATGACATGTATAAAAATTTCGGAATCTTCAGATACATAGTAAGGCAAGAAGTCCCATTGAGAATTGAATACCAGCTTCGCGCCGGTCTGCTGACAGGCATTTTCAAAATGGTGTTTGAATTCATTCGCTAATTTTTCCACATCTTCCACTTTATGAGAACGAATCTCACCAATGATCTCTGCGGTTTCCGGAATGACATTGATCGCTTCACCACCTTTGATAATGCCCAGGTTAGCAGTTGTGGAGTCATTGACACGGCCCAGTTTCAATTTGGATATCGCCAAAGATGCGGTATAAATTGCGCTGATCCCATCCTCAGGTTGCAGGCCGGAATGGGCCGCTTTGCCGGTAATTTTGATATTCAATCCTTTAGCACCAAATGTTCGGTGAATGAACTTGCCCGGTCGTAATGATGAATCTATGACATAGCCTTTTTGAATTGTTTTGGGTAATTGTAAATGCTTGGAGCCTTCAATATTATTTTCTTCGCAAATGGTAAAGCAAAGCGTGAAATCTTTAAGTTTTTCGCCGGATTGTATCATTTTCTCCAGGTTGTACAATATTGCCGCGATTCCGGCACGATTATCTGCCCCTAATATCGTGGTGCCATCAGAAGTTATGCGGTCATCGTGGATTTGCGGTTTGATAGTTGTGGTTGGCCCGGCTGTATCCATATGGGACAGCACAACAAAATCACCACCATCACCGATCTGACAAATGATATTTCCGGTGTTACCGCCAACAGCGTCGCCGGCATTGTCCACTTTCGGTTCTAGACCGAGATTTTTTAAAAATTTCACCAGGTATTGGCGGACCGCGAGTTCACGACGGGAGGTGCCGTCAATTTTTACCAATTCCAGAAAGAGGTTTACCAGTCGATGTGATTTGTTCAAGTTGCGTAACATATTTTTCACTTTTATTATTTTTGTAATTTTCATTACAAATGTAATAGCGAAAAATAGGGATGTCAAGATATTTTTTTATAGAATTTTAATTTGAGAATGAAAATTATTTTAGTGGTTAATGGCTATTACCTCATCTGTAATTATAAACTCGGCTTCTAATTTGAAATCCTCCGAGGTTTGATAAAACCTCCGAGGACTGGTCCACTTTTCATCGGTTGAAACCTTGGAGGTCTTGCCAGACCTCGAAGGTTGGTGGGTTGTAGAACATGCATCCTGCTTGTTTATCAAATTAATTCGGTCGATCCGAATAATTTGATTATGTTCCGGAGTGGGAATCTCGATTTTTTGGTTATAGGTGCAAGTATTTGCATTGATTTTTCCCTATCGGGTAAAATCAAAAACGAATATGGAAATTCGTTCTACAATTTCAGAATAGCACCAGGTTTTAACCTGGTGGTAGCAAGCCCCTATCACTACCAACAGTCCGTTTCAGCGGACTTCTTCATATCTTTGTCCATAATATTGTAATCCACTGCTATAATCCTTACTTTACAATAAATATCAAAAGGATTCCACCATGCTACGACTGATCAAAAAATTATCCCGCAAAAAAGGGCTGCCGCCGGGCACATTGGTTCACGTCGGTGAACCCAAAGAACAGACCGTGAAGATCGATTTAATTGAATTCGACGGGGAAACTTATAAAACCAGCACTATTACTGATTCGGAATCCCTCCCGGTAAAAAGCAAAAGCAATAAAGTCAGATGGCTCAACATTGATGGTGTCCATCAAACTGACATTATTAAAAAAATCGGTAAACATTACAATATTCACTCTTTGGTTCTGGAGGACATTGTCAATACCGGCCAGCGACCCAAAGTCGATGACTACGGCGATTATCTGTACATTGTAATGAAAATGCTCTATCCCGACGTCCAAAACAATTCCATTCAGTCGGAACAAGTGAGTTTAATTATCACCGATAACACCGTAATTTCCTTTCAGGAGCAGGAGGGCGATGTTTTTGACGCTATTCGCACCAGGCTTCAGGA
>CAYTLS010000355.1:0-3711 GCA_964438745.1 uncultured bacterium | reverse complement strand
AAACAACCATTGATGCAATCATCAAAATAATGAATAAATTTCTTCGCAATTTTTTTCCCTTCAAATTTTTCTATTTAACGAATTCCTATAATATATGTATGTTTAATTTTTAAACCAAATCCTGCAACCTTTTTGCAAAGCCGTTTTTATTATTGCTGGTCGTTGTCTGGAATTTTTCTCGCAAGTGTCGCGGACTGTTGGCAACCACGTAACTTTGTGCTGTCCAGTCCAGCATATCAAGATCATTGTGATCATTGCCAAAACTGATTGTATTGCGCTGTTCGATATCCAAATGCCTACAGATCCACTGGCAACCGGTTTTTTTTGATACCCGGGGATGGAAAATCTCCATCCAGATTGACTGATGATCCAGAGGCGACGTAGCGCGGATTACTTTAACATTTTTCAATTGTCTGCGAATGGTTTCAAACTTTTCCAAATCATCAAAAATGACCAAAAACTGAGAGGCCAAATTTAAATCAGGATGTACCACATGCATGCGGTCCGCATGATCTAAATAGAGATTTAAGCGGCGCTGAAAATCTTCCATAATCTCATCATGATGAAAATAATAGAACTGATGATTGTCAGGCACTTTGCGATGCAGCATGAAGTTTATTTTCTCGCGCATCAGCAGGTCTGAAACACTGTCAATCTGATCCCGTGTCAAATTCCGACTGTGAATCAATTGCTTGGTTTTCCAGTCCACAATGCCGGCACCGGAGGAAAAAACCACATAATCCACCGGAAAGTCAGATGTAATGGCTCTGTTTAAGGAATAGAGATTGCGGCCGGTGACAATTACGCTTACAATATTTTTGTCTTTTAACCGGTATAGCATCTCCATGTTAGCCTGGCTGATTTCATAATCAGAATTGAGTAAAGTACCATCAAGATCGGTAAAAACAATTTTTATTGTTGATTTATTCATTTGGTATTTTCTTTTTTTATACTTAGCATTTATTTCATGACAAAATAATAATAGGAAAAATACACAGAATCTATGAAAATTGAAAATATTGAAATTACTAAATATGAAATAGCACCCTATCTCAACAGCAGGAATCGACCAACTCTTCAGGAAAAGGTCAAGGCCCTGATTGATCATCAACTCACCCCTGTTTCCGGTTTTCCAGCGCTTATTAAAAACATGAAGCAATACATGAGTTCCCGGTTTGCATATATCAAGATTGACACTATCACTTATCGAATATTCTTTAATCCCACCCGGACAAAAAATGTCAGAGCCAGCACATTCACAGAAAACAATCATAATCATAAGTGCGTACTCTGCGACCTGTTACCCGGACAAAAAGGGATCAGGGTTTTAGACGGAAAATATATGATCATTCTCAATCCCGGTATAACAATCCCCGGAGACCTGACCATTCCAACCATAACTCATGACCCACAAATTCTGGATAATAAATTCCCGGATATGTTAGCACTGGCTAAGGAATTAACCGATTACGCGATCTATTTCAATGGGCCTTTAGCCGGCGCGACCTGCCCCCATTTTCATTATCAGGCCGGTATCAGGAACAGGCTTCCATTGGAAATTACCATCAATCAACTATTGGATAATCCGAACAAAAAAATTGGACCGGTTAATTATATTTATAATTCAGTAGATACAAAAGTGATTGAATTTACGTCACTTCTACCGGCCACTTATGCCTGTTTGACCTCTTCAAAAGATTCAGCAACAACATTCATGAATCAAATGTTAGAGACACTAAAAGAAGTTGATAAGAAATTCATTCATAATCTCGAAAATATTCCTGATTTCGGCCAAACTATCACCCTATTCGACCAGCCGGAATCTGAAGCCCGATTCAACCTGATGACAAAATATTATCCCAAAAAAGAAAAATACCTGGTCGTCATATTTCCAAAAATGTACAACCGCCCAAAAATATATTTCAAACCGGGCAAGGAGCGAATGATACTGGGGTTTGCGATCAAGGAAGCCTTGGGACATGTGTTAACTTTCAGGCGCGAAGATCTGTTCAGATTATTGGATGATAAGGAAATTTTGCGACAGGCTTACCTGGAGACCTCCATCAGCACCGCCATGAATGAAAAATTGTTAGAAAGATTGAAAACAGCATATCAATAAAAAAATCCGGTATAGCACCGGATTTTAACTTGCGGAGAGTGCGAGATTCGAACTCGCGATACCGTTACTAACGGTATACTCGCTTAGCAGGCGAGCGCCTTCAGCCGACTCGGCCAACTCTCCATGGAAAATTAATTTTCCAAAGCGGAGGTGGAGGGACTCGAACCCCCAAGGGCGCAAACCCGGCGGTTTTCAAGACCGCTGCCTTACCAATTAGGACTACACCTCCGTTAACAAATAGCGGGCGAAATATACTCTTTTTTCCCAATTGGAAGCAAGAAAAAAATGAATTTAATTTAGGGACACCATAAAGTATGCTTAGTGGTTAGCGAAATAATTTTCCGCCAATTGCAAAGACGACAATTTTCCGGCATCCAGCCAAAAAGAGTCATCATGAACATAAGCGCCGATCAGGTGGTCTTTTGCCAGATCAAGATACCAGTGGATAATTGAGAAGACAGACTCTTCCGGCTTATAATTGAAAATAGCCGGTTCTATAATATGAATACCACTAAAGGCACAGGCTTTCAAATTCTCTTTCTGCCGCCCGGTATAAACAATCTCACCGGTTTTGGTATTTTTCCATCCGCGTAAATAATAATCATTGTCGAAAAGCAAGTAGCGACTGCTCTCCCTGTGTAGAACCGCCAAAGTCGCCAGAGCATTATTTTGATTATGGCGGGCTATCATTTCCTGAAGATCAATATCAGTTATTATATCAACATTGTATACAAAGAAGGGCGCTCCCTTCAACCAATTTTCCATTTTTACCAATCCGCCACCGGTGTTCAATAATTTTTGACGCTCATCGGAAACTTGAATCGAAACATCAAAATAATTATGGCTTTCCAAAAACTCCAAAATCAAATCACCATAATGATGAATATTGATCATGAATTCGCGAACACCAATATTTTTTAAATAATCAATCGCCCGTTCCAATAATGTTTTTCCGGCAATTTCTACCAAAGCTTTTGGTTTATTATTGGTCAGCGGGTGTAACCGGGTGCCAAGGCCGGCTGCAAAAATGACTGCTTTCATAACAGGTCACTCCGTTTCAAATAAATGATTTTCCATATGGCTGATATCAATAGCCACTCCATATTTTTCTTTTAAATGATGGGCAAGATTTTCAGCACAATATACCGAGCGATGCTGACTGCCGGTACAACCGAAACTAACCATCAGATGGGTAAAGTTCCGTTCCAAATAATTATCCACAGCCATGTCAACAACTTGATTCGTTTTTTTAATGAATTTTTTAACGTCATCCTTAGTACGAAAAAACTCAATGACCTTCTGATCCTTGCCGGTAAACGGCTTGTATTCCGCATATCGACCGGGATTGCTGAGGCATCGGCAATCAAAAATAAACCCGCCTCCATTTCCAGAAGTATCCACGGGAAGTCCCTTTTTGTAAGAGAAACTTCGAATAGTAACTTTAAGATCATTTTGATCCCTGCAAATTTTTCGTAACTGCTGTGATTTAGTTACCTCTTTTAACGCGCTTAAAAGACTGGGGAGTTCCATTGGCATTTTATAGTTTTCTAGCAAGTACTCCAGATTTTTTAACGCATAGGGTATTGATTTTA
>CAYTLS010000354.1:0-3718 GCA_964438745.1 uncultured bacterium | reverse complement strand
CCGCGATCAATGGTTTCCCGTATTACTTCGGGAGTAATTTCTCCGGTTTTGTAAACGACATTAACCTCGATGGGTTCGCCAAAATTGGTTGAAATACCACAGATGGCTTCATGCTCCCGCAGCATATAGATCAGATTATTATTATCATGGGTATCAAAGACACCATCCACAGGAACAGAAAAAACAGTCACGGTTTCCGGTATTTCATCACCGCTGTAGTTTCGCAACCGGTATTTGGAGGGTGTAAAGATCGCCTCTTTAATATCCGTATCATTTAATTGGTTGTCATCATAGTAAATTTTGATTTTGTTCTGGTCCGCCCAGGTATCCAGTCCATGGATTCCTTTGGTTCTCATCAGTTTGGTTTGTAAACTTTTGGAACTGCCATAGCAATTTACACTCATCAGGTCTTCCATTTCAAAGGTTTCCACGTTTTTGACCTGTTCGAAATTATCCCATCTTTCTGACAAGGTGGTCATGGAAAATTGCTTACTCATGAAAATTCCGAAAACAATCAAAACAACGATTGCCACCGGTGGAATCCAGTTAAATTTTGTGTTTGCCAGGGAGACTGCATTTTCTGTTTTACACTCTTTGACACAATCCAGGCAAAGTGTACAATCCGGATGGTCCACGCTCTCATATTTGGACACTTCTATACCCACCGGGCAAGCCTTGTCACACAATCCGCAGTCAATACAATGATCTTTGCTAACCTTGATCTTGAAAGGTGATATGGTAAAAAATTTAAAGCGGAAGATCTCAATCGCCGCTCCCAACAGGCAGAGCACCAGAATCAGCCACAATATATTGATATTCAGTCCGGCCACCACCAGCACGACATACAGCAGAATAACCGGAAATACAATTATGGAATTGTGAAACAGATTGCTCAGTGCTCCCAGCGGGCAAACATATTTACACCAGAAAAAACGAATAAAAACCGACAGGAAAATTACTGTGATAATGGTTAAAATTCCGGCCCACAATACCACATCTCCATCAAACCCACTGACGGAAGCATAGTAGGGATCAAACTTTTTACACCACAATTCACTGGATGTGATGGTAAAATAGGCTGTAAAAAACAAGAGCACATATTTTCCGGACCGTAGCACTCTGTCCCAAATTCCCCTTAAGGTAATATTTTTACCAACTTTTGAATATAATTTGTTCAACCACTCTGTAACTGTTCCAATGGGACAAAGATAGCCACAAAATAATTTGCTGAAGAGTATCACTCCAAGTACAAGGGCGATGCCCATAAAAATTTGCTGTGAACTCATATTGCAGGACATCGATCCTATCCAGAGTTTACTTCCCAATGACATTAATCCCCCAAAAGGGCAATATCTTTCCAGGTCAGGTCCCCGGCTTCCTAAAAATAATAGTACCAAAATCAGGCCGATAATTGCCGCCTGAAAAATCATCTTTGTTTTGTTGTGAAAAAATCTTTTCATTCTTAAATCTCCCTTATATTTCTATAACATCTCTTATGGAACCAGTGGATCATTGGACCCGGCCCTCAACCGCTTTTGAGTTTTTCGAACTTCCCCGGCTAATTTTTCATCAAGCCCCTTTTGTTCCAGGACTTCTTGAAGTGCTAATAAAATTTCATCTCTTCTGATAGAAAAGGTAAACCATCCCAGGGTTTCTGCCGTATTGATCCGTAATTGCAAATCTGCACTCTTATCCCTCAGAAGATCACAAAGGGTATCAACAGCAATATGATAACTGTAATTTCTGAAAGTCCTGACCGACCCTTTTTTCTCTTTTACACTCATGGTATCGCTTTGGATGACACCGATCAGGTCTTCGTACAATCTTCTGTGGGTAATATTAAAACTTCTTTCATATTTGCTGAGCAGTGATTCTTTGTCAGCGCTATCCGGCATCTTTTCCACAGCCTGCTGAAACACAACCAGCGCCTTGTCAGGATCAATGAAATCCATTGATTCCTTGGCCTGTCTGGCAGTCCGCTCTGAATGATCATACAATATCATTTTCGCCAAAACCGGCAAATATTCTGTGTGTCCGACTTTTCCCATCCAGAGCGCCGAAATTCTGCGAATCATTTCCGCCGGATCTTGTGCTGATTTGAATAAAATTTCTTCGAATTTATTAGACCGGGTTTCTGCCAGGCATCTCAGCGCCTGCAATCTGACATTGAACGAGGGATCGGTTTCATAAATAGCTGCCAAATCATAAATATATTTCTCCTGGTATTCATTAAACATTTTTCTTACGGCAATCGACCTGAAGGCCGGATTTTCACTCTCCAATTGTTGTTTCCAGTAACGGCTACTTCGGGATGAATATATATTGGTCACCAAATCAACAGGAAGTTCATTAAAATGAAAGGTTGGATCGCCAATCAGATGGGATTCCAGAAAAACCCGTTTCTTATGCCATTCACCCACACGGCCACCGGCATTGATCATGCCCAGAAATTCATTGGCCCAAATATCCTGTTTCACATTGACAGTATTGGCCACAGTTACGATGGTATTGCCGCCGCTGAAAATATATTTCCCGGCAACATAGGGAGATTTGGTAAACTGACCATTGTAGCATTGGTCAAACATCACAAATTTCGGCTGGGTTTTAATACCTTCCAGATCCACTGTATAAATATCCAGGGCCGCGCCATAAAGGGAATCCGCTTTCATGACAGAATCAACAAACGCGCCGGCAAACCAGTCATCAGGCACGCCTAATTGCTCTTTAAAATGTTCCTTATATTCTTCGGGATCACGCTTCCATCGCTTGGCCTGTCTCAGTTTGCTTCTTAAATAGAGTTTAATATTTCGGACATTTTCTTTGGTATTTCGGGCCAGGGGATAGCCGTTCAGATATTGCGTGTCATCTGAGCCATGGGCATGAAAGAGAGCAATATCCAGATCAGGATTCTGTAAATCTGTTAGAATTATTTCTTTCATATTATCAGCAGAAGCATGATTCAGATTTTTGATTGTATTTCCGGCATAATAGAGTTGCGGAAACTGCTCCCGCAGAGAGAGCAGATCCCATTCCCAGGCCGCCAGAGCCTCAGAATGGTAGCCATGCCCGGCAAAGGACAGCATATCCTCAATCTTATGGGTTCTTTTCTTCTGTTCAGCAACGCTGTTCAGGTACCTTTCCAGCAGTTCATATTTACGCTCATCACTGACATGAGGCTTGATTCTGGCGCTGTAGATCTCCTTTTCGATTGTTTGCGCGCCGGACGGCAGCAGTGAATAATAATAAAGTGTTGCGTCACTGGTGTCCTGCTCCAGAAACTTAAACTCCAAATCAAAATCATCATAAAACCGATCCGACGCAATAGAAGACCGGTTCAGGCCAAATCGTTCCGTATCCATTTTAAAGGCCGAACTCAAGTGCTGAGCATCCTGAATCATAGGTACCGGTATATCTCCCACCAGCGCGACACCTTCAAAATACTCTTCCTGTTTATATATTTTTTTAATTGACTTTTTTATCTCTTCCGGAGTGACGGCTTCCGCAACCAGAATATAACACGCCAGGCCGTCCTGTTCAATGGCATCGCGGTAAGCTTCGATTGCCCTGGTTGTTTTATCATAAGTATCCTGATCAACAATTATGGCAAAACTATGGGCTTGCCTTGCAGTCGGACGAATTTTTTCAATGCCACTAAAACTGTAGGTTGCCAGTATTAATGACAGCAGTATCATTGTAATTTTTTTCATTTTTTCCTCTT
>CAYTLS010000353.1:0-3730 GCA_964438745.1 uncultured bacterium | reverse complement strand
CAAATTTTCTCAGGATTAAGGGCATATATTCCGGATAGACATAATTAAAATATTCATCCCAGTCATGACCAATTGAACCTGCCGGCAATTTCAATAATTTATCCACTGTCTCAGATATATAGGTATCAACAAATTGACCTTTTTCATTAATAGTAGCTGACCAGATCACATTGGGAATATTTCTGGTGATCAGGTTCAGACGATTCAGGCTCTCCTGTAACCTTTCTTCCAGTTTTTTGATACCATCGATATCAATATGAACGCCCAGCGCCCGTTCCACAGTACCGCTTTCACTCCATTGATAGCCCCGTCCCTTGCCCAATATCCATTTCCAATCCCCGGTTTTGGTCTTTAACCGGAAACTCATTTCATAGGATTTCCCCTGACCAATGAGCTTATTTATAATGGGAATGACATTTTTCTGGTCTTCGGGATGCATCAATTCCTTAAAGATATCCATGGTATGCGGCAGTTCATCGGGATCATATCCCAGCATGGTAAAATAAATATCATTGTAGTAGACGGTTTGATTTTTCAGATCACAATCCCAAAAACCGTTCTCAGTGGCGTTCAATACCATATTGAGTTCCGCGGTGGAGCGGTCCAGTTGTTTGCGGAATCGTTGCTGAATAACAGTCAATCCGATCAGTCGCGCGTAGAGTTTCACCAGGGTCTCATTTTTCAGAGAATCATTTTTGCGCAGCACCAAAATAAAATCGCCGATGATGCGGCCGTCCACTTAAATATTGATTTCGCACACCGGATTATTAAGCGGCGTTTTAGCGATCACTTTTGCTAATTTGTCATGGGAAGTGCCACGGAACAGATCCGCCAGATTGTCCCGGCAAATTGTGGTTGTGCCTTTTATCTCCCGGTACTGGTCATCGCTGATGTGCCATTTCCGGCCGATGATTGGAAAGCCGATAATACCTGATAATTTTTGAAAAAACCCGGAAACGCCAGCCACCGCAGTGGTCTGAAAACATTTCTCTTCTTCATCAAAAAGGTTGAAGGCTACCATAACCGCATTGGTGATGGTGTATAAATTATTAGCAATTTCCTGGTAATTCAGGTCATGGCTGGTATCCTGCAGGAAATTACCCGCGTACCGCAGCAGGTGCATCTCATCGGATATGTCAAAAACAATAGTAACAAGATAATTTTTTTCAGGGGAAAAAGCGCGAATCCGGTACCATTTATCCAGGGATTCGGAATATTGTTCAAAGGTTTTTTTACCGCCGTGGCGAGCAACTTCTCCATACTGTTTGATCCAGTCAGATTTTTGTAAGGTCGGAAATAAGTTGGTAAATCGTTGATTGACCACGTTTTTCGATGTCAGACCGGTTATTTTTTTGAATTCTTCATTGACTTCCAGAAACACCAGATCAACCGGTTTTTTATGCTCATCCATTACTATTCGGCTATAGGCGTAGCCGAAGGATGAATTGAAAACGATTTTTTTGTATATTTCAGGGTGCATATTTTTTAGCTCTGTTTTTTTATCTTGGTAGTGTCAAAAGTTTTCGCTCTGAACATTAGTTCCAAACCCTTTTCCATCTCCCTTTCAAAGAGAGAACTTGTTTGATTTTAGTCGTAACCTCGAATTATCAAACTATTAGTAAACAACCATTTGTCCTATCGTGTCCCCCTTTGAAAAGGGGGGAACAAGGGGGTTGTGAAATTAATATAAAAGAGCATTTTTTATTCATTTTTTTCTCTCCCCTTTTTGACTGACTTTAGCGGAGCCCTAACGATAGCTCAAGATTAAGTCAGTCAGTAAGTTACGAAGTTTACTATCTAACCTGATTCATTCATTTTTTCATAAAACTTTTGACATTACCTTTATCTTTCCACTCGCCCGGGGTTGCATTGGTTTCTTCGATCGTTCGGAGTGATGCACAAACACCATGAGGGCATGGAATGGGACTTCGAGATTGCCGCGGTCGCTCTGCTCCCTCGCAATGACAGCTTCGGTGGAGCGCCGCTCTCCGTCCCATCCCGACATTGCGAACGAAGTGAAGCAATCCCGATATCCCGGCGCTCTGACCATCATCACTTCGCAGAACAACCATTGCAAAGGTTTGCAACCCTGCCCGAAGCAGGCGGGCATTTGCAAGGTTTTAGGTACAGGCATTCGCAACTAAATCATCCAATTGTAAAAAAACGACTCATTAACCACCAATATTGAGGCTAAGCATAAATCTTTTCAATGGTTTCCAGCAATTCATCGCCATCAAAGGGCTTTTTCAGTACAGCGTCGGCGCCTAACTTTTCCGCCAGCACCAGGTAACTGTCGGGCTTCAACCGGCCGCCGCCGGAGATGGCGATTATTTTGATGGCCTTATTTGTTTTGCGAATTTCCATAATCGTTTCAATGCCTTCCTTTTCCGGCATAACAATGTCTGTGATGACCAACTCTATATTCGGTATTTTCTCCAATATTGGTATCGCTTCTTTACCGTCATAGGCACTGTATACATCATGTCCTTCCATTTCAAGCACTTTCTTCAAAACTTTGTTGATTGACACATCATCATCAATTATCAGTATCTTCATCTTTCTTGTTCTCCCTTTTTATGATCCAATATTTCCCTGATCGTTTTTGAAACTTCAAAGATCATGAGAGGCTTGTTGATAACTTTATTTATGCCGGATTTTGCTGCTTTGTCCCGGTTGATCTTTTCGGTGTTGCCGGTGGCGATGATCACCGGAATATCCGGTGTTATGGCCCTGATTTTTTCCGCCAGGTCCAGGCCGGACATTTTCGGCATGGAATAATCAGTGAAGAGCAGATCCACCCGGTGGGCATTATCCCGGTAATAGTGATACGCCTCCTCCGGATCACTGAAAGCGGTAATCTCGTACCCCAGCGCCGACAGCAAGCGACTGGCCATTTTGATGACATCCGGCCGGTCATCGACCACCAGAATATGTTCATCTCCTTTGATAATCTGCTGGTCTTCCACCTTATGAGCGCTATCCTCATCATCTTCCACCACCGGAAGATAAATATAAAAAGCGCTCCCTTTTCCAGACTCACTCTCTACGAAAATCTCCCCGTCATGTTCCTTGATAATGCCATGCACAACACTCAGACCAAGACCGGTGCCCTTGCCTTGCTCCTTGGTGGTGAAAAAAGGATCAAAAATCCGGTCGATAATACCCTGCTCAATACCACACCCCGTATCCGCAAAAGTCAATTTACAAAACCTTCCCTGATGAATCTGATGTTCCTGCAGCAATTGCTCCTCTTCAGCTGCGACTTCTTGCATTGAAATGGAAATTGTCCCCGGTTTTTCACCTACGGCATGGACAGCATTGGTGCAGATATTGACAAAGACCTGGTGCAGTTTCGAGCCGTCCACCATGACCTTGCGACATTCCTTATCCACATTGACTTTTAGGGACACTATAGCCGGTATCGTGGGCCGCATCAGTTTGATCGCTTCTTTCAGGATCAGATGAATTTTTAAAGGCGTTTTTTGGGTTTCCGTTTGCCGGCTGAAATTTAATATCTGGGAGATCAGATCTTTAGCCCGTAAGCCGGCATTGAATATTTCATTGATCTCATCATAGATTTGACTCTCTTTATCGCTATGTTTTTTGATCAGTCCCGAATAACCCAGGATGGGCGTCAGGATATTGTTGAAATCATGGGCGATACCGCCGGCCATTGTACCGATGGTTTCAAGTTTCTGTGAGGTCTGACGCTGCTTTTCCATTTTTTCTT